>CAYVFJ010000035.1:0-4157 GCA_964450905.1 uncultured Verrucomicrobiota bacterium | reverse complement strand
TTATCTCCATGTCAGCCCTCTTCTAATAAAAATAAAATATGATGGCATGGTTAAAAGCTGCATCCGAACCTTCTGTTGTAAAACGCGCAACAAAATGTGCAATCATTGTTGGAATTATCCTTATCACCATCAATCATGGCGATGCGCTTTTAAGGGGGGATATTCACTTAAATCGTCTCCTAAAAATGGCTCTTACAGTCTTAGTTCCTTATTGTGTCTCCACCGTTTCAAGTGTGGGAGCAACTCGTCAACTGCGAGATAAAGAGAGCAAACACTAATTGGGTGATTTGCTTTCTTTTATTATAAACCACTCAATCACATATCTTATTTTGCGCTTCCGATTATTTCCCGAATATTCATCTGAATTTTTTTCACACCTTGGTATTCATTTTTTTCTAGTTCAAATATCAAATCCAAAAAATCTCCTTTCCGAACAGGCATGCCACCTCGGCCAAAAGCAATCGCATCCATGGTTATTCCATTCTGACGGAGCCAAAGTTTAAGATGTTTACTATCTGCGCCAACCTTTCTTGGTTCTCCTGCTACTTCAACTTTCCTAGCTAAAAAAAGAGGTTTCGGATTTCCGATGCCACAAGGCTCCAGTTTTTGTAGTTCATCCGTCAGCTCTAAACTTAATTGTGAAAAACTAACTTCCATGTCCGCGCGAACCACTCGTCTTAAGCGTTCTCCATCTAGCCCCTGTTCCGATCGCGCGTGAATCTGTAATGCTTCGCGCCACGATCCAATTTGAGATGCTTCGATAGAAACTCCCGCGGCCATGGTGTGACCGCCTCCACGAAGCAAGAATTTTTTTGTGGCATTTAAAGCAAAAGCTAAATTGAATCCTTCAATACTACGACCACTCCCTTTTCCTGTTCCATCTCCGTTCAAGGCAATCACAAAGGTAGGGAGATAAAATTCACGAGCTATTCGTGAAGCTACAATCCCAACCACGCCTTCATGCCAACCGGAACGCGAGAGAACAAGCACGCGCGTTTGATGATCTTGAAATTGAATTTCCGCTTCCACACGAGCTTCTATCAAAACACGAGCTTCCTCTGCTTGCCGCTCGCGATTGATTGCATCCAGTTGTTGAGCAATCGTATCTGATTCGATTTCATCTTCGCTTAAGAGGAGATGAAGAGCGGCCATTGCAGATTCCAAACGACCGGCCGCATTCAATCTCGGACCCAATCTAAATCCACAGTCATATCCTGTTGCTTCAGATTTTATCCCCGAAATCCGTTTTAATGAACGAAGCCCCATAAATTCTGTTTTTCCAAGTTGCCGAAGTCCATGTTTCGTTAAAATACGGTTCTCACCCGTTAACGGCGCGATATCCGCTACCGTAGCTAAGGCCACAAGATCTAAATATGCTTTGAGATCTAAGTCCGCAGCTTCTTTTGCTTGGGTTTGACGTTTTTGTTTGAGCAAAGCATGGCAAAATTTAAAAACCAAACCTGCCGTGCAATATTCAGTAAAATATTTCTGATTCTCTAAAACTGTAGCCGCGGGCGTCGACTGCGGATCTATTATTTTAAGTTTATAGTTAACTAAGGCAACAGGATTTGCAGGCGTCGACGGTTCATGATGATCCAGGACAATCACGTCTATCCCACGTTCAGATAACCAAGATATTTCCTCCAAGGAATTTGTTCCACAATCCAAGACAATCATCAGATCAGGTTTTTTGTCCACTAAACAACGTTCAAGTCCTGCAAGAGTTAATCCATATCCTTCGTCAAACCGATCTGGAAGAAACGGATGAACATCCGATGCGCCCAAAACACAAAGAACCCGTTTCAACATGGCTACGGAAGTGACTCCGTCCACATCATAATCTCCGTAGAGCACCATGGACTGTTTTTGTTCCAAAGCCTGAACCACGCGATCAACCGCTTTTTGCATGGCTGGAAGCAAAAAAGGATCCGCAAGATCCCTAAGTTGAGCATTTAAAAATACGTGCGCGGAGGATTCATCTCGCAACCCGCGATTCCATAAAAGTTGAGCCGTAACGGGAGATATTTTTAAAGAATGGATCAGCGGCTTTATCTCTTCCTGTTTCGGCTCAGCAATCTCCCATCTTGGACTTCTGGACATAGGCCAAAGCTAACCGAACCTGCTCAGACTACAACAAAAATTTGTAACAGCTCACTCCACTAATCTGCCTCCCTTTAGTGGAGGAAGGAGGCAGGTCAGTGGCGCCGAACTCTTAGCTCAAGAAAGGGATCGTTACTGAAAGCCTACGCGGACAGCAGTTTTCTCGTCTCTCTTTACACACCGGATGTTCATTCATCTCGCGCAACAACCTCCATAGCATTCACAAAAGTTTATTCGCAATCCATTCATAGGTTAGTTCGAATATTTTATGACGATTCCAATCTAGATGACCCAAATGTCCACTCGAAGGAATCGTATGGATTTCTTTGACACAAACGAGCGCGCGATATAGTAGCTGTGCATTTTGAGGAGATTCCAGACGATCCGTAGCCCCATGTAGGACAAGCGTTGGGATGCGAATCAATTTCACCCGATGGATCGTATCAATCAATAAGGCTTCAGCGGTTTCTGGAAAAGGGATTGAATGAAAAGCTTCGCGCACCCGGAGATTGGTGCGCCAGTCTGCATTAATCGTGGCGTCGGCAGTGTAGTCAATCATATCCAGGACCCACGGAAGCGAAAGACGAAAACTTCGATGTTTAAATTTTTTATAAATGATTCCAATATATTTCATGATGTTAAAAATAACCGTTTGCCAGAGTGGATGATCGTTGTGAATAGAAGCGCTTAAGGTCACAAGCACTTTTAGACGAGATTCCACGATGGCAGCCTCTAAAATGGCCGTTCCACCCGAGGACAATCCAAAGCCAGCAATCCGAAGCGGATCTATGCGTGGATGTTTCACTAAAAAATCAATAGCCGCTTGAATGTTTGCTATCCAATCTGAAAGACAAAAGGCAAATCGTTCCCCCCCACTTTGTCCGTGTCCACGCATATCCATCGTTAATACCGCAATCCCGCGTTTCGCCAAATATTCGGCGAACTCAAAATAATTTTCTTTAAAACTAAAGAGCCCATGACAGATGAGCATGACGGGAGCACGATCCTTCAAATCTGGTATAAAAAGTTGTGCAGCCAATCGATCTCCTTTGGAGAGGAAATGAACGGATTGACAGATCAAAGGATTGTCCTTATCGCTCATAGTTTTTTTCTAGCTTTGTCTTTTCTTGTTTAAAAAGATCGGTGAAATTTCTATTTCATGAAAATACCCTTTAAACCTCCTGAGATTAAGGCCGCTACTTCCAGAGAAATGATCGGCAAAGAAAAGCCTCCTTTAGACACTAAGTATTTTGGTTGCCACATTGAATGATACTTTTCTTTATAACTCCGGACGCCCTTAAAATTGTAAATCCATTCTCCATAATGAAATATCGTATTCCATATTTTATTCCAAAGGGAACCGCCTTCTTGCGCATAAAGACCCGAAAGTGGCGCTAGCCCAAGATTGAAATGTTGATAACCCTGTTGTTTTCCCCATAACATCAGACTGATAAAAAGATAATCCATGACGCTATGCGAGCAACTTGATATATGACGCATCAAATCGATAGAGAGCTCTTTCTTACGAGCTCCCAACCAAACGTTGGTAAAAGCAACGATTTCACTTCCTTTTCTGACAAGAGCGACAGGAGAACGTGTTAAATAATCTTCCTTGTAAAATCCCAAACAAAACCCTTTTTCTTTTGTATTTTTCTCTGCAAGCCAATCTTCCGATATAGAGGCAAGCCTGGGCAAAATAGAAAAAACCTCCTGCTGAGGAATCATTTCAAAGCGATAACCTTCTTCTTCAAATCGATGATAGGTATGTCGGAATGCCTTGTTCACATGTAACTCAAGAGAAAAATCACCCAATAGCACGAAAGCTTCTTCGCCGATTTTAACAAATGAAAGTCCAAGATCCAAATAAAGCGGAATATCTTTCTGGCTCACATCCCAAAATACAGTCCGTCCACCATGACAGTCACACATACGATGAAAAGTCCAAATCAATTCTTTCCATTCGGATTCAGGTCCCACAGGAACATTTAAAGCAATCCAGCTTTTTCCGTAAGTGTTGTACATTAAAAAAGAATTTCCGGCTTTGCTAAAAAGAAGTT
>CAYVFJ010000034.1:0-3160 GCA_964450905.1 uncultured Verrucomicrobiota bacterium | reverse complement strand
TCAGTTTCAATAGTCCCTGGATTTTTTCCGGAGAGGACAATGGACACCCCGGAATTCGTCACCTTTGCCTGGTCAAGCTTTGTTTCGGTCATGACGCGAATCCCAGATTTTGAGAATTGTTTAGCTAATTCGCGGGCGACTTCTTCATCTTCGTAAGGCAAAATTTGCGGCATCATTTCGACCAACGTTACTTCCGTTCCAAGCGCATTAAAAAAGTAGGCGAATTCAACTCCGATGGCGCCTGCTCCAATGATGGTGAGAGATTTTGGAAGTTCAGATAGAACCAAAGCTTCTCGGCTTGTAAGAACCCGAACACCATCCACCGGAAGAAAGGATAGCAACCGAGGTTTTGCTCCTGTAGCAACGAGGATATGGGTTGTGTTTAGGATCTTTGGTTCCATGGCGTTGGAACGATAGGAAACTCGGTCTGACGCTACAATCGTTCCGATACCGGTTAAATGGTCGATCTTATTTTTTTTAAAAAGAAATTCGATTCCCTTGGCTAAACGATCCGCAATCACTCGGCTACGCTGGATGATTTTTGTAAAATCTGCTTCCACACTTCCGACCTTGATCCCAAAAGTTTCTGCATGCTGAATTTGTTGATAAAGCTCCGCGCTACGGAGAAGAGATTTGGTAGGGATACAGCCCCAATGAAGGCATGTCCCACCGGGCCGTTCCTTTTCAATGAGAACCACGCGCTTTCCGAGTTGGGCGGCACGGATCGCTCCCACATATCCAGCGGGCCCCCCTCCAATCACAATGAGATCATAGGATTGTGTGCTCATCTTTTTAATCTAACTTCAAGTAACAATTCTTGTAAATGACAAAGGATTTGGACATTTTTATTGGAATGAAAAGTTTGATGAAAAAGATTTCCTTCATCGGTCTAAGTTTTGTTGTAAGCCTTGGGTTTGCTGAAAAATTTGATGATGACGATATGCTTCCCATCATTCATGGAGTGGAAGGATCGCCGTTTATCGTTCAAGTAAAAAGTTTGATCGAAATCATGGATCATCTTGGCACGCCATTTAGTTTGACAGAAAAAGAGGCATTCAACGTTGCCATAAACAAATCAGATCCGGAAGAGCAAAGCGAGTCTATCCAAAAAACAATCGATCTTCATTGTCTTTTGAGTGTGAATATCAATCCTGAATCACGTGTAAAAGTGAAACAAGGGCCTGCCAAACCGGAGTTCATAGAAAAAGAATGGCGAAATTTTTTAGTCAAAGTCCATAACGAAGCAGGAGTAACAGCCGCTTTGCAAGTTCAAAGTCCAAACGCATTCTCCTTATCAGAATCCTCTTCCAAAGATATCAGAAATCATTGGCTCGATATCAAGATATTCCATTCACAAACTATGAAACCCCAGTTAAGCGGACGGATTTTAGAATATCGTATCATCCAATTATATAGTCGAGACACAGGCAAACGAGAGGCAAAAATAAGTTTTGATGTGGGACAAGGAACTCAGGACTTAGGTTTCCGAAGCGACGTGGATATTCTTTTTGATTGTTTGAAATCTACAAAATCATCATCGCATCGCCATAACTGAAAAATCGATATTTTTCACGGATCGCCTCTTCGTAAGCTTGACGAATCAGTTCTGTTCCGCCCAAAGCATAAACGAGGGCAAGCAAGGTGCTTTTAGGGAGATGAAAATTAGTAATCAACGCATGCACCATTTTAAATGAATAAGGAGGTTGAATCAAAAGATCCGTCATTCCTTGTTCGGCCTGAAGAGATTGATTTTTAGAAGCACAAAATTCTAGAGTCCGAGTGGTCGTTGTCCCTACCGCGATGATTCTTGAATTTTGAGAACGCGCCCTTCGAATTTGATCCGCAGCTTCTTGGTTCACTTCGTATTCTTCCGGATGGAGAACATGTTCTTCAAGGGTCTGAGTTCTTACAGGCTGAAAGGTTCCTATCCCTACTTTTAAAAAAATACACGCTGTTTGAATCCCCTTTTGATGCAATTTTTCAAACATCTCCTCAGAAAAATGAAGCCCAGCCGTGGGCGCTGCAATGGCGCCATCACGATCCGCATAAACGGTTTGATACCAAACCCGATCTTCCGGAAGATCCGATTTTACATCTCTTCGTTTGAGGATATAAGGAGGAATCGGCATGTGTCCTTCAGTTTTGAGAAAATCGTTCCAAGAGAAACCCGTTTCTTCAAGTTTCAGTTCCCATTGATTTTTAATTTCACATTTGCACACAAGAATTTGTTGACGAGTTTTTTTGCTGATGAAACACATTCCTGATTGAATTTTCTTGGAGGGATAAATCAAAGCATGACAAGTGGATGTAGAATTCGAATTCGTGACAAGGATTTCAAACATTTTGTGCGGTTGATTTTTCAGATATGCAAATAAACGCGCAGGAATCACGCGAGCTGAATTAAATACAAGAAGGTCGTCCTTCGATAAGTAATCAAACAGATCCGTGAAATGTCTATGCTCGATATGCCCCGTCGAGCGATGAACCACCATCATCCGACAACTGTCCCGAGGTTCAATAGGTCGATCCGCAATGAGTTCCTCAGGTAAATGATAGTCTAATTCTGATATTTGCATATGACTTCCTACTTGATACTAATAGCTCATAGCTTATAGCTAGATAAACTATGAAAATTGTACTCGCTTACTCAGGTGGTCTTGATACCTCAGTTCTCCTTTCTTGGATCAAACAAAAATACAATGCCACCATGATCGCTTTCTGCGCCGATATTGGACAGGAAGAAGAACTTCATGGGCTTCGTCAAAAAGCATCAAAAACAGGCGCTTCAAAAACTTATATCGACGATTTAAGTGAGGAATTTGCCTGTGATTTTATTTTTCCGATGATCCAAGCAGGCGCGATTTATGAAAATCAATATTTCTTGGGAACTTCCATTGCTCGACCTTTAATTGCCAAACGAATGGTGGAAATTGCGCGTAAAGAAAAGGCGGATGCGGTGGCTCATGGCGCGACGGGCAAAGGAAATGATCAGGTTCGATTTGAATTAACTGTGGCAGCGCTTGCCCCGGAGCTGCAAGTGATTGCGCCCTGGCGCGACGAAAGCTTTCGCGCGCAATTCCCTGGACGCGTTGAAATGATTCAATACTGTAAGGATCATCAAATACCTGTCGAAGCCAGCGCAAAAAAACCTTACTCGATG
>CAYVFJ010000033.1:0-4249 GCA_964450905.1 uncultured Verrucomicrobiota bacterium | reverse complement strand
TTGCCGCGTTCGATGGTCATTGAAGCTTTTAAATCTTTACCCTTTTTCTGTGTGCAGGAACGAAGAGATTCCTTTTTAATTTCAAAAAGCTGTCTGGACCGTAAATCCATTGCGCCTTTAGGCCATTCACTCACCACGGTTGAATCCAATCCGTAGATAGAGGGCTCGTTAGCCAGTTTGACGTAAGTCAATTTCTTGGTGGGATCTGTCTTCCCTATAGAAAGATCTAATTGAACCACACTTACTGTATTTGTTGGATTCGAATCCATGGTCTCTATGGATGTTTTTCCACGGAAAATGATGCCGTAAAGCGGAGATTTCAATCCAAACTTATCTAAATCGATGACGACATCAGCGGAAAACTCTTTAATTTGATCGGCATTCAATTGGGATAATAACTGATGAACCAGATCCTTATCTGCATCTTGCTTTTCTGGCTGAATGATTTTCCATAAATCATTTTCAAGCCGTAGCTGAACAACGGCGGAACGATTTCTGAGTTCGATTTCTGTGATATCCGGTAAATAGTAATGTGCCAACGCGCCATCACGAAAATAATTTAAAGGTTTGGCCGCCTCTGCGGCAAGGGCAGCGCGAATCGCGACAATCGAATTTTGCCCCTTCATTTTCGCGGCAATTTTTTTTTCGTCACTTTTTAGCTTAGCTCCAATCAACAGAGTATAAGCCGCTCCTGATGAATCCAGTTTGAGCGTGATTTCTTGAGATGGCTCTTCCAATCCATGTTCCTTGGATGCGGCAGGATCTTCACTTAAAAAATCTTCGACTTGAAGACTACAGACCTGCTGCAAAAAAGCATTTACTAGCATAGAATCCGCGCGCGCGTTCAGTGGCTGAGTCATTTTCCACCATTGATTTGTTTTCGATAATTCAACGAACCTTGCGCCATTCTTAATTTCTAAATGACGAATTTGAGCCACAGAAAGATCGAAGAGAGATTTTTCACGGTAATCCTCCAGTTTTTTACTTAACTGAGATGCCAATCCTTTACCCACGAGGAATACGTTAGAATTCCCTGATGTTTGAATATATAAACCATCGCCCTGACGCGCTTCATTGCCAATATGAATCGTTACCAAACTTTCTTTTATTTTGAGATCCACCGTCAAGCGCGGTTTATCCAAGCCATAATCTGAAAGTGTCAATTTGGCATCGTCCATCTGTTTTGGAGTAAGGATTCGTCGTTGTTGAAGAAATTCTAAAGCTGAAAGGATTCCGTTCACTTCTGCTCCACTTGCGCGCGCCTGAATCGGTTTTTTTAAGTTCCATTTTTGATCTATTTTCTCGAAGAGAAAATCACGATCAATCCCTTTGATTTCTATCTGCGTGACATCTGTCGATTTAAAATCGAAGATTCGCTTTTGTTTTTCAACCATCTCGTCGGTCGAAGGGATTCTTTTTTCAGCAAAATAATATCCTCCCACTATCAGGATAACCGCCAGCAATAATCCTACGGTGCTTTTCGATTTCATGATTTCATTTATTTTCGTCGAGCTAACCAAACCATTAAACCAATCATAGCGACGATGAATGGAATTAAAACAATTTCTGTCATGACAATAGAACGCTTCTGAAATACGTTGAGCGATATGGAAAATTCCTTCGGAGTTTTTGGGGCTATTCCGATGGCTTGCTCACGTTTAAGCAGCCAATTTAACGCGTTCATAAAAAGATCTAGATTGCCCCCTGAAAGATAACCATTACGAATAAAGTTGCTGCATCCAAAAACAACGAATCGCATTCCTTCTCTCTCAATTTCACCGGCAGCATTGGGCTCTACCGCCGCAGCCAAAGGAATGGGCGATGGACGATCCTGACCATCAAATTCAGCCTTCTTCTGCTGAAGTTTTTCAAGATTTGTTTCTGCCCATACACGTTCATTTTCTGGTGTTTGAACAAGAAGGGTTACCTTAAGATTTGAGGCACGGTTTACTCCCCATCGATCGACAGAACGCGCGACAGGAAAGGAGGTGTTTACCTCTTCTTTTCTCAAACTCTCGGTCACTGGATGGTTTGCATAAATGGATCCTGGCGCCTCCATGACTAACAGTTCCTGACCGAAGGGATCTGGAATTTTTACCATCACAATATCGTTTCCAAGTTTAATCTCATTCTCCAATAAGAGTTTTTCTAACCCCGCATTATTCTTTAAGATATCGAGCATAAAAATGACTCTCCCGTGATGTTCTAAATAATCACGAATCGCTTGGATTTCTTCCTCTGGAATAGGCTTGGCAGGGCCACAAATAATCAAAGCCTCGCAATCTTTAGGAATGAATTGGCCAGGCAAAAGGGCGAGTTTCTCGATAAGCAAATTATCTCTTTTGATATAGGTTGCCACGGTTGAACATCCATTTTTGGAATCAAAATCTTCCGGTTTTCCTTCACCATGTCCGCTTAAAAAATAAACCTTGGATTGTTTCTCATCGAGAACGCTTTGGATTGCTGAAGTGAACTGGGCTTCTCCTTTGAACGCTTTAATCATACGCTCATTTCCTTGATCATAGGAACCTTCGGCCCCTTCCAATTCAATCAATTCATGGACTTGAATCACTTTGCTTCTTTTCTCACAAGCAAAAATGACAACATTTGGAAGGTGAACGCTATATTCTTTCGCGACTTTTTCTGCATAAACAGGATCTCGATCTGGGTCCACATGACGCACTTTAATTCGCGGCGATACAGTTTCATATTCTCTAAGTAAATACTTGATATCCTCCGCCACTTTACTCGTATTTCGGTCTGAAAGTTCTGACTGAAAAAAGACAATCACCTCCACCGGAACCTTTAAGGTTTTAAGTAGATTTTTTGTTTTATCGGATAACTGATAATAATCGCTTTGAGACAAATAGGTCCTAGGAGGATGCCAATGATAAAGGGCCATATTGATAAAAACCAAAATCACACATGCGAGGACAACTTGAACCATCACGTTGAAACCAACCGTGAATGGTTTTGGAGCAGAACTTGTTTTTACCGTATGTTGATCCATATTTTATCTAACCTTTCCATTGACGAGCCTGCACCATTCGATGAGTCACGAAGAGTAAAAAAATGGTGCTTGATAAATAAAAGCCCACCTGTTCCCATTTGATCCATCCTTTAGTCATGTCCTGAAGATGAGTGAGCATTGCAATCGACTCAAAAAAATCGTGGTAAGGACCAGCAACGCTCCCATAAAAAAGAAAGCCTACCAGGAAAAGACCGCAGTTTAACGTAAAGGCAATCACTGCGGCCACAATCTGATTGCGAGTGCTTGCGGAAGCAACACATCCCACAGCAGTAAAAAGCATCCCAATCAAAAAGATTCCTGAATAGACACCCATCACAGGCCCTAAATCGAGTGGAGTATGATCCTTAGCAAAATATCTTAAGACAAAAATAATGTTTAAAGTGGGGATCCACAGTAACATGTAGAAAACGTAGCCACTAAAAAATTTTGCTAAAACATATTCAATATCTCGCAAAGGAGTAGTCATTAAAGTTTCAATCGCACCCGATTTTTTTTCCTCTGCGAAAAGGCGCATGGTAATGATCGGTGGAACCGCTAAAAGAATAATCCAAGTGAAAAACCCATTAAAAAACATCTCCATTGGCGAATAATCGCCCCAACTATTTTCAAGAAATTGGAGGGTAAGAAAAAACGAAATACCCATTACAAGAAGAACGCATCCGGCGACGATATAAGCAATCGGAGAAAAGAAATAAACCATCATTTCCCGCTTAAAAAGAATCCATATATTTCTCATAAATTACTCGTCATCTTCCGTTGTCATTTGCACAAAAACATCTTCAAGGGTCTGCTGTTGTCTTGTCAACTCGCGTAATTTCCATCCCTTTTCCTTCGTTCGCTCATAGACTGATTCCCGCAAATCCAGATCTCCTTTGGGATAAAAAACAAATCGCGCGTATCCATCCTCCATCATGGAAGCTTCCATTCGTTCAATTCCTTGAATCTTTTGAAACTCATCCTCCGCATTTTTCAAATCTGTTTTTACTTCCAAAATCGTTTCCCCTTTTCCCATCCGCATTCCCTTCAGTTTTTCAGGAGTATCACTGGCCACAATACGTCCCTTATTAAGAATGATCACACGCGAACAGGTCATTTCAACTTCTGACAAAATATGGGTGGAAAGCAATATCGTGTGTGACTTACCAAGACCTTTAATCAGCTCTCTGACCTGACGAATCTGGTTGGGATCCAAGCCAATCGTCGGTTCATCCAAAATAA
>CAYVFJ010000032.1:0-3798 GCA_964450905.1 uncultured Verrucomicrobiota bacterium | reverse complement strand
AAATTGGACATCATATTGTTGTTGATAATTATAAGTCCAATATCCTTTGGTTGCATCACTTCCTTTTCCAGTAGCACCCAGCGTTGGATGCACAGAATACAAAGCTTTTTGAATGGCTTCTTGTAAAGAGATCCCTTCTTCAGCAGACAATGAACTCAAAATATTTGAGGACAAAGAAACATTCTCAGCCGAATCAACACGCGTTGCGATACCGCAACTTGCAGCAGCGATGAACGGGATAAAGAAATAAATCGATTGTTTCGTAAACCTAAAAATACATTGATTAAATTTCATAAAGACACCTTGTTTTTCCGATTTTTTTCTATTTTTAATCGACAGTTTTATATTCATAAATTATTTTTATAGTTAGAATTCCTTGCCATTCATTCTTTCAAGAATCTGAAGAGTATCATTTTTTAAAATCTTGTCTACAGAAAAATGAATAAATCTTTAAATCTATATTCAACACCTTGACGAAATTATCATTGATCCATTCCCGTCTTTGGTATAACAATGAAAGAAGTTTTATGACGCTGCCTATTATATTTCTTGGAGGTTTATTGCTGGTTCTTGTTATTCTCGCCGCATTCGTAGGCGGTGCTTACAACAATTTAGTGACTCTTCGTAATCGTTTCAAGAATGCTTACGCGCAAATCGATGTTCAATTAAAGAGAAGATACGATTTGATTCCTAATCTTGTGGAAACTGCCAAAGGATATCTTGCCCACGAACGGGGAACTCTTGAGGCTGTCATCGCAGCGCGTAACGCGGCTTCTTCCGCAAATCTCAAGGCAGCCGGCAATCCCGGTGATGCCGCTTCGATGAAAGCGTTGGCCGGCGCCGAAACCCAACTGACAGGAGCTCTCGGACGACTCTTTGCTGTGGCGGAGGCTTATCCAGATCTTAAAGCCAACCAGACCATGGCAAGTTTGATGGAGGAATTGACTTCCACCGAAAATAAGGTTGCCTTTGCCCGTCAGGCTTATAACGATAACGTGATGGCCTACAACACTTCGCGTGAGAAATTTCCCACCAATTTAATCGCAGGAATATTTAACTTTATGGCAGCAGAGTTATTTCTTATCGAAAATGCCTCGGAAAAACAGGCCCCAAAAGTTTCATTTTCATCTTAGTGGAATGGTTCCTGTGGCACAGATTTAAATAAGGTTCTATGGACTTTTTTGAGCAGCAGGAGAAGGTCCGAAAAAAGACCGCGTTTCTTATTGTTTGTTTTGTCCTGGCAATCGTTCTCATCATTCTATCGGTTTATTCCGTTCTTGCCGCCATCCTCATCAAAAAGATTTGGAATCAGGAACTGTTCCTTGCGGTTTCTGTAGGCACACTGATGGTGGTGATATTCGGCAGTTTGTTTAAAATCTTTCAACTAAGAAGTGGTGGCAGTTCTGTGGCCATGAATCTCGGCGGACAGATCATGTCGTCCACAACCACGGATCCTGCGGAACGTAGACTCATGAATGTGGTAGAAGAAATGGCAATTGCCTCAGGTGTTCCGGTTCCTGAAGTTTATGTGTTACGAGAAGAAAATGGCATCAATGCGTTTGCCGCAGGCCATTCATCAGAAAATACGGTGATTGGTGTGACTCATGGATGTATCAAAAACTTGTCACGCGATGAATTGCAGGGAGTGATCGGCCACGAGTTCAGTCATATTCTCAATGGCGATATGCGTATGAACCTGAATCTGATGGGCTGGATGAACGGCATTCTTTGCATCGCTCTGATCGGGCGCATTCTTTTGCGTGTGAGATCCAGCAGCCGAAAAGGAGGTAATCCCCTGCCCCTGATAGGACTTGCCCTTTTTATCATAGGATCCATTGGCGTTTTTTTTTCTCGTCTGATCAAGAGCGCGGTATCACGTCAGCGTGAATTTCTGGCAGACGCTTCCTCCGTGCAATTCACACGAAATCCAAATGGCCTAGTGGGCGCCTTAAAAAAAATTGGCGGAGGATCATCACTCCTTGTAACTCCGTCGGCTGAAGAGGCCAGTCATCTTTTCTTTGGAAATGGGATTGCCGATTCTTGGTTTGCTTTAATGGCGACTCATCCGCCCCTGAAAGAACGTATTCGCGCGATCGATCCAACATTCAACGAAATATTTTCGTCCTCGATTCAAGAAGTTGAACCTTCTTCGGAAGATGTTTCTGGTTTTTCATCCCGGGTTTCTTATGCCAAAGAACCTTCCGTCAATGCTCAGACGGTTTTATCCCATATTGGAACTCTTACGGAAAAACATCTTCAATATGCCGTGGATTTACAAAAAACCATTCCTCCTCAGCTTTCTGAAGCAGCACGTGAATCCGCGGGCGCCTGCGCTTTGGTTTATGCTTTACTGCTTTCGTCTGAGGAAAAGATCCGTTTGATTCAGCTTTCACATCTTTCGGAAGGTTTTCGTCAGGAAACCGTCCGTCTTTTTGCCGTCACAAGCACTTTGGGAACACAGCTCCGGTTACCCCTGATCAATCTTGCGATGAATGGACTGCGTTGTATGTCCGCAAAACAGTATGACGATTTCAAAAATATCATTCGGCTTTTAATGGAAAGCGATCAGCAGATCGATTTGTTTGAGTATACTCTCCAAAAAGTTATTATGCGCCATCTGGATTCTTATTTTGTGGCGCCCCGAACTGCAGCTATTCAGTTTTATTCCATACGTCCACTATTGGAAGATTGCTCCATTTTGATTTCTCTGCTAGCCCGTCAAGGTCATGCTGAGATGGATCAGGTTCTGATCGCATTTTCTCACGGAATGAGTTTATTAGATCGATCCGGTTTAGAGAGTCAGTTCACGGAATGTGATCTTGCTGAATTTGATTCCGCGTTGGACAAATTATCCAAGGCATCTCCGTCCATTAAAAAGAGAGTGCTGAATGCTTGTGCTCAAACGATGGCCTACGACGGAATCATTCAAGAAAGAGAAGCCGAATTACTCCGTGCCGTTGCCGACACCCTCAACTGTCCCATCCCGCCATTTATAGAAGGCCTTTGATCAAATGAGGCGAAAATCCTTCACGAAAACTCGAATACAAGGGTTTCCATCCTAGATGACGCAATGCAGTATTGGAGATCCATCGATTGGTTTGGAAATCTTTTCTTCTTTTTGTATCAACGGATGTTTCTTCGATTGAATATTTGGGCATGGATCGTCCGATTTGTTGACATAACCAAGCGACATAATCTTGATGAAGAACAGGCGTGTTATCTGTGACATTCAAAATTTTAAACTCTGGTTTCTGAATTTTAAGCTGGATTAGATGTAAAATCGCCTGAACCACATCGTCACGATGAATTTGATTGACCCAACGATTGCCATTTCCAGGGAGAGTTTTTATGTCACGACGTAGTTGGTTAAGTAACGCATGACGTTCAGGTCCATAAATGCCCGAGAGCCGCAATATAAAGGCTGAGAAACCATCATGCACTACGGCCTTTTGGACGAGCTGTTCTGTTTCCAAAAGTAGCTTTCCAGTTTCATAGGGTGGCTCTGTGGGTGAAGATTCATCCACCCAATTTCCATCGGTTTGGGCATAAACCGAAGTGCTACTGGTATAGAAGAAATAACGAGGTGAATGGTTTTGGATGGAGGCAAGCACATGACGCATTCCGTCGACATAAATTTTTTGATAATCGCCCCCTTTTGATGAAAGACAAAAAACAACGACATCCGCAGGATCTTTACAGGCAAAAGCAGCGCCTTCCGAAGTGGAACAATCCGCCTGTCGAGGTTCGATTCCTAATTGAGTGATTCGAGCGGCAGAGATTTCGGAACGCACCACGCCC
>CAYVFJ010000031.1:0-3644 GCA_964450905.1 uncultured Verrucomicrobiota bacterium | reverse complement strand
ACTTTTGAGCGATCGACGTTGGCGGATGCACCTGTAAAGATAATCGTTCTGCAGCATCTAATAGTTTAATGAGCAACGGAAAACGTTTTCCTTTCTCCCAAGGTTGTCCCATCACATAAGATCCATGTTCATCCAATAACCAACGAATCGATTGTCCAGAAAAATCGCCTTCTCGAAGGATGCTCTCATCTCCAGGTCGATCTGCAATCTCCCAAGATTCGCCGATTTTCTTATCCTTAGGTAAAACATGATGAGTTCCAATCTTAGCAATGGAGATCCCTCCCCAAGGTCGTTCTTTATAAATTGGATTAAACTTAAATACAGATTGCACTATAAGCCATCATTCAAGATTAACTTCATCATACAAACAAATTCAGTAAAAACTTATTCAAAAAAATCTATAAAACTTGACGAAATTGAATGGAATCATGACGTTTGCCGTGAACTTGAATTTGTGAAATAAGGACCAATTTATCTCCGGAACGGATCCATTTCGCTTCCTCAAGAATTTGAATGGCTTCTGTCACCGACACCTCAAGATCTTCATCATGCAATTTTACTTTAAAGGCGCGCACCCCCCAGTAGAGAGACATTTGTCGCCATACTGATTCTGTGGGTGTAAAAGCATAAATATGAGAGGTTCTAGGTCTTAACCAAGAAACCATTTGGGCGCTGTTTCCCGCATGGGTAAAAACCAAAATCCCTGTCGCCTTAATTTCGTTTGCAAGGGTAATGGCCGAGGCAACCATCTGTTGACGGTCATTAGAAAATTCGGCGTGTTCAAAGAGGACTTTCCCTTCGGTTTGCTCAATTTTTCGGCTAATGATGTCCAAAGTCTCCACACATTTCACGGGATAACGACCGATGCCAGTCTCTCCGGAGAGCATCACCGCGTCGACTTGTTCAAAAATGGCATTGGCCACATCGGTTACTTCGGCGCGTGTGGGCATTGGATTTTCGTGCATCGACTCCAACATATGGGTGGCTATAATCACAGGTTTTCCGAGCCGAAGACATGCTTTGACAATTTTGCGTTGAATAATCGGCAGCTCTTCGAAAGGAATTTCGATTCCGAGATCTCCACGGGCCACCATAATTCCGTCGGCTGCGGCAATGATCGTTTCTAAGTTCTGAACCGCTTGCTTATCCTCAATTTTTGCGATCACTCGCATGGAAGATTTTAAGGTAAGAAGAAATTCTTTGAGTTGCTTGATATCGTCACTCGACCGAACAAATGAAAGAGCCACATAATCCACTCCTTGTTCCGCTCCCCAACGAACATCCTCATAATCTTTTTCCGTAATCGAAGGGAGATTCACCTTGATTCCGGGGAGATTCATGTGTCGACGACTTCGCAGAATTCCTTGAGTGAGAACTTCGCAGCGCACACCATTTTTTGGTTTTTCAATGACCTTGAACCGAATCATGCCATTATCCACTAAAACCAAATCACCGATAGAAAGGTCATCCACCAATTGATCATAGTTTACATCCACTCCTGTCCCCTCTTCAATTTTTTCACCACGCACTGTGAACGTAAAAATATCTTTAGGTTTTAGGTCGATAGGATTGGTCAACACCCCTGTTCTGATACTTGGACCTTGAGTGTCTATGAGGATTCCAAGAGGCCGTTGATAGGTTTTTTCTAGTTCTCGAACAGACCGAACCATTTCTTTTCCCCATTCATGTTTGGCATGAGAAAAATTGATCCGAAAAACATTGGTTCCAGCTTCTACCAATTCTTTAAGCTGATCAAATTTTTCGCAGCTCGGCCCAAGGGTAGCGATAATCCGCGTCTTTCGAGGTGGATAAGAATTCATAGCACACATGATTAAAGAGGAACCATACGCAAAAGTAAAACAGGCCCATCCTTTATTACTCCATTTGCTACAAAATTTAACACGAAGGCACAAGGCGATATTTTGCCATGATTCATTTCCATGCCAAAATTATCTAAAGAAAAGAAACCATCGAGCATCCATCACTTTTTAGGTCACGTAAATCTTTGCAAAAGCCAAATTCTGAAAAAACGATCTCCAATCCTAATCCCTTCATAATCCCTTGTGACGATATCTTTCGTCGATAAACTTTTAAGGACACGTTTAATACTTGTTGGGGCGCCCATTACTTTTAAAAAATCTTTGGAGTAGATTCGATTCATCTCACTTTGACATAGAAGACCTAAAAAACGTTTTTCAAGCATGGAAAGCCCCTCCCATAACAATAAAAAGAGAGGGGTCTCTTTCTCCAAAACAAGTTTCATACAAGACAACACGTCTTTTTTTTGGATTTTCAGAATCTCTTCATCCCATAAAACCTGACATACTCGCTCGACGTAATACGGATGACCATTTGTCATGGACATGATCTCATTAAAACCATCTTTTTCAAGGACGCGATCGCCTTTTTTAAATTCTTTTGCTAAATACGGCAGCCAGTGTTCTTCCCCAATCATTCCGACGGGATAAGGAACTGTGCCACGATAAAAAGGGGAACGGGAATTTAAACAGACGGCTTCGAGAATATGTTTTGAACTTCCAAGAAATATAAAACTAAAGTTCTGATGTTGAATCACGCTTCGAAGGGTGCGTTCCACCAGATCATCCGGATATTCAAAGATTCGCTGAAATTCGTCGAAGATGATAACGGGTTTTTTTCGGGAGCGTTTCGCAACAAGCTCCGTAAATCTTAGCGCCGTTTCAATATCCGCAGATTTTGCTTTTCCTCCTGAAAAATCAAAGCGAGCGCCCGGCTTACCTTCTTCATCAAAAGAAAATGACAATCGCGCCTTTCCAGCTAGCCCTTTGATTAAATCAAAAAATTTGTTCGTCTGACTTTTGCCATGTGTCAAAAGAACATCCATAAATGTATTGGCAAAGGAGATGCTGTCGTGTGTCTTCCAAAGATCAATGTAAAGGGGGATGAAATGTTGTAAATCCAGTTGTTCCATGGCTTTAAGAACTACAGAGGTTTTGCCAAGACGTCGTTCCCCAAACACAAGCACCTTTTGTCCGTTTTCCATCGATCGTTTGAGATCGGCAACCTCTCTAGAACGATTACAAAAGAGTTGACCAGGTGGAGCTGTTGGATTAAAAGGGTTGCTCATAAATGAATGTATCAATAGATAGATATCTTTATCGTGAGGGAAAAACTAATATATCAAAGCATGATAGTATCCTTCATTGATATTCTTTCAATGTCAAGGGTATAAATCTAGGAACTCTGACGAGATTGGATGACATCATGACGTTTTTCGTGAGCTATTGATTCGCATTCTTTTTCAGGACTAGAAGAGCTTTTTTATAGAGTTGATTCTCGCGTTCTTTCGGAGGGATTTGCGCAAGAAAGCTACGAAAGTTCTTTTGAATCAGTGGATCGGCATCGTAGGTCAACGCGAGTATAAAATAAGTGACCGCTTCCCTAATATGAGAACGGTGTGTTTCGATAATAGCCATGTTGTTGTAGCAGAGACCGACCTCCGTATCTTGATCAATTGCCATTTGGTAATAAGGCTTCGCTTGCTCCCATTTCTTCTGACTCATCAGAAAGTTACCTAACCAAAGCGCTCCATAAGAGAATGAAACCCTATTTTCATGAGGAGTGATTAAATCCAGGTTTACTTTTCTTAAGTTTTCATTTCTATG
>CAYVFJ010000030.1:0-2643 GCA_964450905.1 uncultured Verrucomicrobiota bacterium | reverse complement strand
CAAAACCAACAACTTGTGTTTTTCTGCAATAGCAAGAATTTTCTCCATATCACAAATCTGTCCATAAAGATGAACAGGTAGAATGACTTTGGTTCGAGAAGTAATAGCCGATGCGATAAGATCTGGATTCATCAATTGACTATCCCATTCCACGTCGATAAATATAGGTTTAGCGCCTGCAAATGAAATCGCTTCGGCAGTCGCGATATAAGTATGCGAAACCGTAATCACTTCATCTCCAGAACCAATCCCCATTGCTTTCAAAGCCAAATAAAGAGCATCCGTCCCAGACCCGACTCCAGCACAATAGGGAGCACAACAAAATTCAGCAAAATCTTTTTCAAACGCCTCCAGCCTTGGCCCTTGAATAAAAGCTGATTCATCCAACACATCCTGAATAGCTTGATCCATTTCTTTCTTGATACTCAAGTACTGCGATTTAAGATCAACCAATGGAATTTTCATTATAAAAAGCTTTGCTCAAAGCATGAAATATTTTTTGTGATTCTTGCGCCTCTTCGGCTAACCTTTCTAACAAAACTATGCCAACTCTAGAAGATAAAAATGTCGTTATCACAGGTGGAGCAGGTTTTATTGGCAGTCATTTGGCTGATGCTATTCTCGAAAAAAAACCATCAAAATTAACTGTCATCGACAACTTCTTTCTTGGAAATCGTGATAATTTAAACGACGCGCTTGCTCGATCCTCTGTTCTCGAAGTGATAGATTTGGACGCAACTCATTTAGAAAAATTACGTCTTTTTTTTAAGCAAAAACCTGTGGATATGGTTTTTGATTTAGCGACCATTCCCTTGCCAGCATCCCTCGAAAAACCTCATGGGTCATCTAAAGTTATTTGTGATCTCACACTCAACCTTTGTGAATTATGCCGAGAAGGGGCATTTAAGACATTGATTCATTGTTCTTCATCAGAAGCTTATGGGTCCGCACAATATGTGCCTATGGACGAAGAACATCCCCTTAAAACCGAAACGCCCTACGCAGCAGCCAAAGCTGCTGCTGCGTTACTTGTAGAATCTTATCACCGTACATTTGGCATCGATATGGCTATTGGACGACCCTTTAATAATTATGGACCGAGACAAAATGGCCGCGATTTTTCCGGAATTATCCCAAGACTTATTCAGCGAATCATGAAAGGGAAAACACCGATCATTTATGGGGATGGCCATCAAACTCGCGACTATCTTTATGTGACCGATACAGCTCGAGGGTTAATCCTCCTTTACGAAAATGAGGTTTCACGAGGTCAGACAATCAACCTTGCCAGTGGAAAAGAAATGAGTGTTCTTCAAATTGTTCAAGATGTAAGTCGTTTAATGAACTGGAATATTCCTCCACATTTTGATCCGCCTCGTCCAGCAGATGTTCGACGTCATTGCGCGAGTGTTGAAAAGGGGAAGAAGCTTTTACAATTTACTCCTCGTGTTGATTGGAAAGAAGGAATTCAACGTACGGTTGAATGGTATCAAAAACATCCAGAACGCCTTCTTTAAGGTCGAAAATTTCAGCCAAAGATATTTAAAGTTTAGACCACCCTACGGAGGGTGGCAGACAGAATTAACAAAATTGAGCATGGAAAGATTGGATGCGGGATCATCATTCTGTAAATTCTGTCAAAAATCTGAGTTCTTATTTTGAAAACCATATTTGTCACAGGTGGCACCGGCTATTTAGGAGGGCACTTGTTAAAAATTGCTACCCAAAGCAATCGGAATTTACAATTCCGATGTTTAACGCGTCATCCGCGTCATCAGCCTGGATTAAAGAATGTGAAATGGATTGATGGCGATCTATCAGACAAGATTTCCTATAAAAAACATCTTCAAGGTTGCTCCATGATTGTCCACTTAGCGACCATCTCATTGCTGGAATGTGAAAAAGATCCGCTTTTTGCCTCTCAAATCATGATTGGAGGATTGCAGAAGCTTCTGAATTCGGCTTCTGAATTTGGAATCCGCCGTTGGATTCTCACATCTAGCGCGGAAGTATACGGACACCCTCAGCGATTGCCCATTTCTGAAACGACATCTCTAAAACCTCTCTCCATTTATGGTTTTCTAAAAGCATGCGCGGACTTATATATGCTAAAAGAAGCTAAAAAAAGAGGCCTCTCAGTGTGTCTCCTTCGTTTCTTTAATCTTTACGGAGCAGGGATCAACCATGCTCAACCTTCTACCGTTTTAAAATTATTTGCACAACAGATCCTTAATCGACAACCCGTTCTATTGCATGCTTCAATGGAAAATTCCCGCGATTTTTTACATGTCAAAGATGCTGCACGTGCCATATGGTTAACCATGAAAAAGGATGAGGCTCAAGGGGTAATCAATATCGGATCAGGAAAAGAAACCACTTTAATTGGTGCTGCACGAAAAATTGCTCGTCTCGCAAAGAAACCTTTAACGATTGATTTTCGACCGAAAGAAGGTCGCTTCAGACGAGCCATTGCTGATATTCGTTTAGCTAAACAGATATTAAATTTTATTCCAAAAGTTACTCTTGATTGCGGATTGCATGAAGTGTTAGATAACGCTCTAGCTAGGGACATTTGAAATTTAGACAGAATTAACAAAATTTGAACACAGAAAGATTTGATGTATTCCAATCATAATTCCGCAT
>CAYVFJ010000029.1:0-4819 GCA_964450905.1 uncultured Verrucomicrobiota bacterium | reverse complement strand
ATTCCTTCAACCATCGCTGCCCACGAAGCAAGTTCACCTAAATCCCAGGCTACCGACGGAATTTTATCGGTTCCATTTGTGCTCGTGATTTTTCGAGCGATTCCAGCAAGAAATTTTACTTTCGTAGCCAAACGAATTTGTGCCTGACTGTTTCCAAGGATATGAGCCGGTGTTTCGAACCACTGGGCGCGAGTCAGTGACACATCTCGATAAATAAACACATCCTCCCAGGGGACAAAAACATCGTTAAACACAGCCAGAGAATCTGATTCATCGAAACGCGTGGAGAGAGGATAATCATAAACGCTCGATTGTCCTGCCGCATAACTGCGACGCGCGTAAAGACGAAGACCGGGCGCACGGATTGGCATGACCAAAGAAATGGCATAATCTTCATCTCCTGGACGAAGTGGATTGATATTGCTTAAAAAGAGATAATCAGAAATAGCCGAAGCTGTTCCCAACATTTGAGCGCCTCGAATGATGATTCCAGCGTCTGTTTCTTTCAAAACGCCTGCTGGAATATGGGATTCCGAAAGGTCATGAGCCGTTTTCGAGCGATCCACTTGAGGTGGAACAATGGTGTACGACACGTAAAGATGTTCTTCTCGAATCTTTTCATGAAATCGTTTTATATTTTCCCCATATCTTGATCCATTCTTTGCGAATAATTCCGGGGCGCTTGCGAAAGCAGCCATAAATCCTGCCACATGTTCTGGGCTTCGACCCAGAAGTCCGAAAGAAAATTCCGCAGATCGTGTGAGCGCCAACCGTCGTTTCGTTAAATCTTCGATGGAGCGCGGAATGATATGACCATAAGAAACTGGCTTACCTGTTGAGGGCGAAGGAAAGGTCATTTCTTCTGGATGATCCGCGATCAAATCATAAAGACGCGCGACCGTTTGGCATACTCCTGAAAAAGCCGGATGTTGAGTGACGTCTTTGACTCGTTCTCCGTGGATAATCACCTCACGACTATCTCTTAAACTTTCTAGATATTGAGCGCCCGTTCTCATAGAACACCTCTTGTATCATACCTCCATTGATAAGCCATCACATTTCTGATAGTTCAAGGTTGATTCGATCATCGTGTTTAAGATAATGATCGTATGAGATATGCGTGTAACAAGCATTCAACTTGAAATCAAAGATCGATCGAAGGAGGCGACTCTGGAGTATGTTCTATTTCAATTAGATCAATCTCGTGGAAGCGATCTTATTCTGCTGCCTGAAATTTGGCCGACAGGCTATCTTTCTTTTGATCGTTATGCCAAAGACAGTGAGCCCGTGGATGGCCCTTTGGTTCAGGCCATGAGAAGAAAAGCCGCGGAAATAAAGGCGCATCTTTTCATGGGAAGTTTTGTGGAACGTGATGGCGATGGTTTATATAACACGAGTTTATTTCTTAATCCAAAGGGAGAAATTCTCGCGAAATATCGCAAGATCCATCTTTTCGGTTTTCAATCGGATGAAAGGAAATTGCTTTGCCCAGGAAAAGAAATCGTGGTGACAGACACGCCTTGGGGAAAAGTTGGTTTATCAACTTGTTATGATCTTCGTTTCCCTGAGTTTTATCGGAAGATGCTAGATTTAGGCGCCAAATATTTTTTAGTGACTTCTGCTTGGCCTTACCCAAGGCTTGAGGCATGGACATTGTTTAACAAAGCGCGTGCACACGAGAATTTAGCTTATTTATTTTCGTGCAATTGCGCGGGAATCGATCGAGGCCGTCAGTATGTGGGTCACAGCATGTTTGTGGATCCGTTGGGAATTCCAATTGCAAGCGCGGGCGACAACGAAACACTTCTTTCAGCGGAGGTGGATATGGGATTGGTCGATCTTGCGCGCAAAAATTTTACCGCATTGGATGATCGAGTTTTTAAATGAGAAATTAAATCTTCTGAAACGACCGTTTTTTATGTGCGAATAGCGAAAATCGGGTTACCCATCATTCATTGATTTTTATGATTTTTAATCGTAGACATAGGAAGCCATCTCTTGACTACCGTATCCAGGAGAGATAGAGTGTTTCCATGAGACAGATTGTTGTTTATCCTGGTGAAGATAGCTATTGGATTGCTGAATGCCCGAGTTTGCCGGGTTGTGTGTCTCAAGGGGAGACAAAATATCAAGCAATAGAAAATATCAAGGAAGCCATAGAGGGCTACCTTGTAAGTCTAAAAGAAGATCATCTGCCCGTTCCGGAAGAAAAATTCGAAACCATGTTAGTGGCAGTATGAGCAAATTGCCACGAGTCTCCGGAAAGGAGACTGTTTCTGCTCTTCAGAGGGCTGGGTTTCGCTTCATTCGGCAACATGGGAGCCACATGATTATGAGGAGAGATATCCCTTTTTCTCAGCCGACCGTGCCAAATCATAGAGAGTTGGACAGAGGCACGTTACGGGCTATTATCAGAAAATCAGGATTAACTGTAGATCAATTTAACGCTTTGCTTTAGATTTAAGCGTGTAATGAAACTTAAAGAACACATGGAATTCTTTCCTCTCGATCTTTCGACCGGATGGGAAACGCCTCTAGGTTATCCGAAAGGAATTGAACATAAAATTCTTTCCGGCTATTTAGATGAAGAAAAGAAAATCGGCAGCCGAACTCGGTTGCTCCGATTTCATCCAGGCGCTTTTACGACCGTCCCTTTTGAGCATGAATATTGGGAAGAAATTTTTCAAGTTTCTGGAAAATTAACTGTGGGCGGTCAAACCTTCGGTCCGATGACGTATGCCTGTCGACCGCCCCATGTTCTTCATGGACCTTTTAGCAGCGATGAGGGATGTCTCCTCCTAGAAATTCATTATTTCGATCCGAACAAATAAGAAAAGGGCAAGGGGCATCTTTTGCTAGACATAATGAGTGAATGAACGAGAGCGAGAGCGAAGAATTTCGGAGTTGATCGAGCGGTTTAAAAAACACATAGTCTATCGGTGATCGATCTTTATTCTGAAAAAGAATGCTCAGAAGATTTTTCTTCTAGTCGTCAAAACAATTGAAGGAAAAATGCGCTCACAAGAAATCTTTATGAAAAATCATTCTCCGAAAAACATTTTTGCAAAAGAAGCTTTGCTTAAGAAGGGTTGGGCCAGGAATGTGCGTGTTTCCATCGATTCTCAGGGAATTATCCAAAAGGTTGAAGCTGGTATCTCTCCAAAAAAATCCGATGAAATCCATTCTTTGGCGCTTCCTGGTATGCCTAATTTACATTCGCACTCTTTCCAACGCGCCATTGCTGGACGCACGGAATATCGCGGGGATATCACGGATACCTTTTGGAGCTGGCGTGAACTCATGTATCAATTCGTCCTGCAACTGAATCCAGGTCAGGTAGAGGTTATTGCCAAACAGCTTTTCGTGGAGATGTTAAAAAACGGCTACACGAGCGTGGCCGAGTTTCATTATCTTCATCATGATACAAACGGCAAACCGTATAAAAAAATGACGGTGATGTCGGACCGAATCATTCAAGCGGCTCAGGAGACGGGAATGCCGATCCTGCTTTTACCGACCTTTTATGCGCATGGTAATTTTGGCGGTAAAAAACCTGCGGAAGGACAACGTCGCTTTCTGAATCATACAGAACGATTTTTATTTATGGTTCAGGAACTTCTGGATCGCTATCAGAATACCCCGGAAGTCCGTATCGCAGTTGCCATTCACTCTTTACGCGCGGCTACTCCCGGAGAAATCAAAATCATTTTAGAGGATCCTCTGATCAAAAATGCGACCTTCCCCGTTCACATGCACATGGCGGAACAGTTAAAAGAAGTCGACGATTGCATCGCCTGGTGTGGTCAGCGTCCGGTCGAATGGCTCTTGAATTGGCTTCCTGGAAATATTCCAGACTTTGATCTTTCGCGTCTCACGCTGATTCATACGACCCACATGACAGATCAGGAAACGGAAATCTTAGCCAAGAACGGAATCACCATGGGTTTGTGTCCCACAACCGAAGGAAATCTTGGGGATGGAATTTCCAAAATTAAACATTATTCGGAACATAAAGGCCGGTTTGGGATCGGGACGGATAGTCATATTAAAATCAATCCGATGCGAGAATTGGAACTGATGGAGTACACTCAACGTTTAAAATATCATGAACGCAATGTTCTGATTCGAAATTCAAAAAAAGATCTGTCGACAGGAACTTCTCTTTACTTAAACACGCTCGATGGAGGGGCCCAAGCTTTGGGAATCGCGACGGGCGCCCTTGAAAAGGGCCTGCGAGCGGATTTGATTGTTTTAAATGAAAATCATCCATCCCTCTGCCATGCGACAGGAAATAACATCCTCGATGCGGCCATTTTTCATGCAAACGATAATTTAGTTCGTCATGTGATGATCAAAGGTCAGTGGCAAATCATCAATGGCCGGCATAAGAAAGAGGACAAAATCTATCTAGAATTTAAAAAAACCATGGGCGAATTACTGAGGAAGAATCCGTCGATTGCCCGCGTCCGTTTCAATCGCGTTCCATAGGGTTTCCAGAAAATTGGATATTCTCTTTTTTACCTCAACCAATGTGCCCTCTGAAAAGACAGTTCCCTGAGGGGGCTTTTCGTGGGCAAAAAGGTAAAATTTAATTTTAGGTTCTGTCCCGCTTCCACGCACGGCATAATGCGAGCCATTTTCTAATTCGACAAAGAGGAGAAGTTCTTTAGGAAGAATATCTCCCTCAGAATCGCGAATTTCTTCTCGATCATAATTTGAGATTCGAACCACTTTCTGACCCGCCATTTCCTGAGGCGGCCTCTCTTCGTACGAACGAAGGATTGTTTGAATTTTGGACGATCCCTCTGCTCCTTCATAA
>CAYVFJ010000028.1:0-3695 GCA_964450905.1 uncultured Verrucomicrobiota bacterium | reverse complement strand
TTTAAAAGAGGGAGCCAAAGCGCTGGAAAAACTTCTGCCATTTAAAATCAACAAACCACCTCAAGAAGAAGAATCACAAAAAAATCAACCTCAAGAAAAACCTCCTCCAAGTCCTGTTGAAGAACTTTTTAAAGGACTCTTTAAGAAAAAATAATATCTCCTTAATCCCCCTACTCCCTATGATCTCACGTTACTCACGACCTGAAATGACCGCCATCTGGTCTGAACAAAATAAACTCGCCATTTGGCTGCGAATCGAAGTCTTAGCCTGTGAAGGACGACATCAAATTCTTGGTGAAATACCCGCACGCGATCTGGCGACTATCAAAAAACGCGCCCACTTTTCTCTCGAAAAATGTCGCGAAATTGAAAAACGCACAAATCATGATGTCATTGCTTTTCTGGAAAATGTGGCCGAATACGTGGGTAAAATTCCTGCTCGCCATATTCATCAAGGACTTACTTCAAGCGATTTATTGGATACCACCCTTGCTGTTCAAATGAACGAAAGCGCCGCAATCCTCCTCAAGGACTTAGCTTCACTCCGTCAAGCGATCGCTCGTAGAGCGCATGAACATCGAGCTACTCCGATGATGGGTCGCACCCATGGAATTCATGCAGAACCCATTACTTTTGGTTTAAAAATGGCATTGATGTTTGATGAATTCAGTCGAGCCATTCAACGATTAAAAAATGCTAAAGAAAACGCTTCCGTCGGTAAACTTTCGGGTGCTGTGGGAACACGCGCTCATTTCGATCCTCGCGTAGAAATTTATGTCTGTAAAAAACTCGGGATTAAACCTGCCATTCTTGCAACCCAAATTGTTCAACGCGATATCCACGCGGATTTTATGTCCGCCATCGCCGTGACAGCCGCTTCCATCGAGCGTTGGGCCACTGAATTTCGTCATCTTCAACGAACCGAAGTTTTAGAAGTCGAAGAATACTTTTCGGAAGGACAAAAGGGTTCTAGCGCCATGCCACATAAACGCAATCCCATTACTGGCGAACGCCTCTGCGGATTGGCCCGAGTGATTCGCGGAAATCTGGTTGCTACTTTAGAGAATGTGGCTCTTTGGCATGAACGCGATATCTCTCACTCAAGCGTAGAGCGAATTGTATTGCCCGATTCATGTATTCTCTTGGATTACATGCTGACAGAACTCACAAATCTTGTTTCTAAATTGAAAGTTTATCCTGAGAATATGCGGCGAAATATGTCTCGCTCAAAAGGGCTTCATCATTCTCAACGCGTGCTTCTTGCATTAACCAACAAAGGATTGCCTCGTAAGGATGCCTACGAATTAGTTCAGAAAAGCGCTATGGCAGCCTGGCATGATCTTTCGGACGCAGGATTTTTGGATCATCTCATTCGCGATCCAAAAATCTTAAAACTTTTTACAACTCAAGAAATCAAAAAACTTTTCGATGATTCCGCTCATTACCGCCACATTCGCCAAACTTTTAAGCGATTAGGATTGTAGTTGTCATTTTAGTGCGACATTTTTTTATGCGAATCGCAGTCAGATTAGAGGAGAAAGCCACTGGAAATCGGGTTGATGCAACCATTCGACCAATGCAACTGGGTGATTTGTTTTGTTGGATGGAGTGGCCCTACAGTAAAAGAGATGAGGATCTCGATTGGAATTGGATCGATATTTTTCGTGAGACAATACGAGACGATAAAAATTACGAAAGCTACTCTCTAGTTGTTGATAAGTCACTGCATGGATTAATGGCATTAGACCTATTCGATCCGATAGCTCAAGAAAATGAAGCTCTATTGCTCGACTATTTGGCAACAAATCCGGAGGACAGATTCTCTGCTGATGAAGGCTTCAAATACATTGGCCTCTCGCTTGTTGCAGCCGCAGTGATTCGAAGTAAAAACTGCGGTTTGCAAGGGAGACTTTATTTAAAATCATTGCCTGGCGCAGAGAAGTTCTACGAAAGGTTATTTTTTGAAAGACAAGAGGCTGTTTCAAAAGAAGGTTATACTACTTACTTTTTAACTTCTATTATGGCAGATAAGATACTAGACTGCGTTAAACAAGAAGGGATCATATCGCTATGACAAAAAGATTCGATTTGGATGAAATTGCGGAAGCAGAAGCATTTGGAGCGTTGGCCGTTGGAAAAACTCATCGGCGAACAAATGGCCAAGCTGTAAAGCCAATATGCACAAGAACTAAACTCCAACATCTTTTAAGTTTTCAACATATGCTGACGCATCTGTTGCAATTGGCAAGAGAAGTTGGTGCTGATCGACACCCCATCAAGACCAGGTCATTCTCAGTCAGTCTTGATCACAGCAAAGACTTAAAGGTTCGCGTTTTGAAAAAGAGATTTGGCCGATTTTGAAGTATGAGTCGAAAAATTCTGGAGGTGGCCCAAAGAGGACCACCCTCCATTTATTTTTAGTCGTGATGATGTTCGGAATTTTCACCAGATCCTTTGAGCATATCTGGCGGATATTGCGCCTCGACAAGCTTCAATGCGCCTTCGAGTTTTTTAAAATTTGCCTCAGTGCCCGCTTGATCATTTGCATCACCGGTTGAATCCAAATCACTCGCAAGTTTTTCAATCTGCTTAATAGCGGATTGAAGACGAGTCATCTTTTCTACGGGAAGACTTTTGGATTTCTCGATCAAGGCTTTTGCATAATCGCGAATCTCAAAAGCTGTCTTGTGAACATCTGCTAATTTTTTATCTTTGATTGTCTTCTCTAACTCTTCTTTGTGTTCCTGAATTTCGTGCCAGATTCCTCCGAGGGTATCAGGCATCTTCATTTCTTCACCTTTGTTGTGGTCTTTATGATCTCCATGTCCCTCGCCATGACCTTCATTAGCAGACAAGTTCCAACTGAATAAACCCATAGCCGCTGAAAGCGCTATGGACATTAATTGTGTTTTGATTTTCATGTATTTTTTTGTTTGTGATTCGGTTTTATGTTGGACGGCTTTTCATCCGAATCGATCTGAAGGCCGTCTTAAATTTATCAGTGTTTATCCTCCACTGCTTGAGGCAATTGTTTTGCAACGGCATTACGCCCGAATCTCCAAAAAATAATGGGAGTAACGATGAGGTTAAGAAGCGTGCTGGAAAACAGTCCGCTGAAGATGACGACAGCCACCGGGTGGAGGATTTCACGTCCTGGTTTTCCTGCAGCCAAAATCAATGGAACAAGCGCGATTGCCGCGACCAAAGCGGTCATCAACACAGGCACAAGTCGTTCCTCTGTGCCGCGTATAATCATGGATAGCGTGAACTTTTCGCCCTCGAATTCCATGAGATGCATATAATGCGCAATCATCATGATGCTGTTACGCGCTGCAATACCGGTAAGCGTGATAAATCCAACCATGGTAGCGATGGAAAAGACTCCGCCTTTAAGCCATACACCGATCACCGCGCCAATGAAGGCAAACGGAATATTCAGCATGATTTGTGTGGCAAAATTGGCGTTTTTAAAGTGCGCGTATAGAACAAGAAACATTCCTGCTACAGAAAAGAGACTGAGAAACGCAATGAGTTTGGAGGCCGAGGCCTGGCTCTCAAATTGGCCGCCATAGGTAACATAGTAACCCGTCGGCAGTTTGATCTTCGCGTCAATCGCCTTTTGGATTTCTTGTACAACCGTGACCAGATCACGTTGAGAAACATTGGCCTGAATCACAATACGTCTTTGCACATTT
>CAYVFJ010000027.1:0-3150 GCA_964450905.1 uncultured Verrucomicrobiota bacterium | reverse complement strand
CCAAACTCAAAACGTCCCTGATGCCAACCCACGACTTTTTTTGAAGTAAGCGCCTCTACGGTACGAGTCATTAGACGATCTTCATCTGAAACATATTCATGAGGAATATTTTGAGAACAAAGAAAATCTGAAATTTGTGTGTCATCGAATTCCTCACCCCAATAAGAGTGTTGCATCACAAATTGACGCGGCTCACCTAGCACCTGATGAGCCAGATGAAACGCAGCGCCTATCGCGCAACCGCCATCTCCGGCTCCCGGCTGAATAAAAAGTCGTTTAAAGGGCGTTTCACGCAAAATACGGCCGTTGGCAACACTGTTAAGGGCCACGCCTCCTGCCATACAAAGATCGGTTAACCCTGTTTCTTGATGCAAACTGCGCGCCATCCGAACAACGATTTCTTCTACCGCCTTTTGAATGCTCGCTGCGATATCCGCGTAATGCTGATTTTCGCGTTCAAGCTCAGAGTAGTTGGAAGGTTTTTCACCAAAATAAGATGGAAATCCTGTGTTCTTTGTAAAGAAAAGGGTCTCCGGTTTTCGAGGAGGCCCAAAGAGTTTAACAAACTTGTTGTTATAAGTATTTTTAAGTGAATAAAGATACTTAAAATACTCCATCTTAAGATGAAAAGAACCGTCTTCACTTAATTCCATAAGTTGCCAAACTTGATCCAGATATTTTGGTTCACCGTAGGGCGCCATTCCCATCACCTTATATTCGCCCTCATTCACTTCAAATCCTAGAAAAGCGGTAAATGCGCTGTAAAGTAAGCCTAACGAATGAGGAAAGCGCATTTCGTTTTGGAGGTGAATTTCTTTTCCTTCCGCCACTCCTTTTGCTGTGGTCGTCCATTCTCCCACCCCATCGATGGTAAGAATGGCTGCTTGATCAAAAGGCGAACAATAATAAGCGCTGGCTGCATGAGACATATGATGATCACAAAAAGTAATTTGATCCAGAGAAATCCCAAGCTTTTCTCGAATCACAGCCTTGATCCAGAGTTTATCGAGCAACCAAGTTTGCATGGCGGCTCGGAAAACGCCTACGCCTCTTGGAAAAGTTTCGAGTGCAGTTTGAAAAATCCGCTCAAATTTTACAAAAGGTTTTTCATAGAAAACCACATAATCCAAATCTTTTATTTCAACTCCTCCTTTTCGAAGACAGAATTCCGCGGCCAGAGAAGGAAAATCGTGATCATGTTTTTTACGTGAAAACCGTTCTTCCTCGGCTGCGGCGATCAATAACCCGTCTTTGACTAGAGCAGCAGCCGAATCATGATAAAAAGCTGAAATACCAAGAATATTCATGAAACAATTAGAAGTGAGAAATGAGGAGTTAGAAATTTAAGAATACAAGAGAGCAGCCTTTTTCTAACTTCTAATTTTTAACTTCTAACTCAGTGGTCGTGCTTCCCTGACTTTTAGCCCAACGGATATCCATTTTAAGCAATTTCTTAGCTGTCCAATAACTTTTTTGCGGTCTGATTCGTAAACGTAAAGGGTCAGAAAACATTTTTGTTCCCAACGCAAAAGGCATCGCAATGACATAATAAAAAATCGGCATCCAGACCCAACTCATCACATTTCCAAGCCCATGTCCAAATTTCAGCCAGGCTTGCCATAGCCGCCTCCAAAAAAACTCTTCTTTTAAGATTGTCATCTTCCTTTGTTGCAAGTTTCATGGCAAAGTTACAATACCAAAGAGATCTATGGCAAATCTTCGATCCTTCACTGATTCAAAAAACTTTAAGAATTGGCTTTGTCTTCTTAATTTTCTCAAGCCTTATCGTTTCCGTTTTATCGGTGGTCTTCTTTTTGGTTTATTGAACGGATTGACAAGTCTCGCGCTCTTGAAGGGAGTTCCTTATGTTTTGGAAACCGTCTTCAATAATCAGGATGCGCCCTTATGGATCATTGTGGGCGCCATTATTCTTGTTCCACTCCTCATGATGACAAGAGCTTTTACCGCTTACACGAGCAGTTATTTTACCAATTGGGTGGGACTTCGAATCATTACAGATATTCGACAGAAAGTATTTGAACACATTCAAGGGCTTTCGCTGGACTTCTTTAAACGCTCGAACGTGGGCGATTTGATGTCGCGTATTACTAACGATTGCCAACAAGCGCAGTCTGCAGTCACCACTGTCATCTCGGATTCGATCACCCATCCATTCACCATTGTCATGGTTGCTGGAAGCCTTTTATATCGGGATTGGAAATTTTTCTTGGGATCGATTGTCCTTGCGCCCCTCTGTATTTTGCCCATTGCCATTTATGGACGCAAAGTCCGGCGCATCAGTAAGCTTTCCCAAGAAAACCAAGCGGAAATTATATCCTGCCTTCACGAAAACATCACGGGCATCCACGTCGTCAAAGCCTTTCAAATGGAAACCTATGAAAAAAATAAATTTTGGGAGACTGGCTATCGCCAGTTCTCTTACCAAATGCGTATCGTTCGTTCTGTCAATATTCTGAGTCCTCTCATCGAAATAGTGGCCGCACTAGGAGTCAGCGTTGCGCTTCTTTATGCTTATCAACAGCAAATCCCCCCAAAAATATTCATTGAACTCACGGCTAGTATTTTTCTCCTCTATAATCCAATTAAAAGCCTGAGCAAACTTCATACCACCATTCAAAAAAGTCTAGCTTCGACAGATCGTATTTTTGCTATCTTAGATATTCAACCTACCGTCGTTGAGATTTCGTCTGCTAGAGATTTACCGCCTATTCAAAAACAAATTCAATTGGATGATGTTTCTTTTAAATACGATTCCAAATGGATTTTACAAAATGTGACTCTTACTATTCCCCATGGAAAAACGATCGCCCTCGTAGGTTCGAGTGGAGCAGGCAAAACCACTCTCTTAAATCTTCTTCCCCGTTTTTACGATCCTGTGGAGGGGCGTGTGCTAATCGATGACATGGACTTACGTGAAGTGACCCTGTCATCCATCCGAAAAAAAATTGCGATGGTCACTCAGGATACGATTCTTTTTAACGATACCATTTTCGATAATATTCGTTACGGCTCCCTCAACGCCAGTGAAGAACAAATCATAGAAGCAACTCACCGAGCTTATGCCCATGATTTTATTTCACAACAGCCCTATGGTTATCAGACCGTGGTGGGAGATAAGGGAGTAAAACT
>CAYVFJ010000026.1:0-3380 GCA_964450905.1 uncultured Verrucomicrobiota bacterium | reverse complement strand
ACTCCAAAATCCACTTTTAAAAAGTCCTTGAAGATCCAGAGCCACATCAAAATTTTGTGAACGTAACTCTTTCTTTACCTGCCAAATATTCGTAAACCCATCAAAAATATCAGACAAAGAAATGGGTTGTTTCTTTTTACGCCAATCCCGACGGAGCACAAAAAGTCGTTTGAGATAAGGATGCCCTTCTAAAATCGGCGCACTGGCCTCTTCAACAAGCCAAGAAATTTCCCAATCCGGAAAAGTTTCTTTAAGAGCCACAAGACAAGGAAGCCCCTGGATCACATCACCGATTGAAGAAAGCCGAACGATAAGAACCTTCATTAACTTAAAAACCTTTGTTATATAGTTTCTTGTATATAAGAAACTTATCTATAAAGAAGTAAAAGTTCATGTATAAACGAAACATTTAGATAAGGAATTCATTTTCTCTTTTTCTGTCATGAGATGTTGGAATGGAAAAGAATGAGAGCGGACTGCACTATAAAAACTTTGAAAGACGTTCCCGAACGTCTTTCTCTAATCGGCGTACAAATCCAACGGTATAATCCATGATATTCAGGGATGGATTTCGAATGAGCGATGTTAAATCCATGGAAAAATCCTGAAGCTTTACTTGATCCGCATGATGCGAAGCATGAAAAGTTGCGTTCGCACTTTTACGTCCACGCACAGCTAAGTCGTATCTTTTGCCACCACTAATTTGAGAATCAAACACGCCCCACAATGACCTGCTCATATTTTCATGAGCGCTCACATCCAAGAGAATTTTATCTTCATCCACAAGCCAATCCAGGCTTCTCCAACCTTCACAACCATAAACCGCTTTGGGCTGTAGATTTCTTGGCAGTTCTCGCAAAGTTTCAATCACAGCAATGGCCACTGCAATATGGGTATCATGTCTGTCCGCAGGATGATGGGTATAAATATATTGAGGTCTGCCTGCTTCAATGATTTTTTTAAGATCTTTGACTAAACTTTGGCGATGGCGACTTTTAATCGTGCGGCTTGAATAATCCAGAGAGATCATCGCTGAATATTCCCCTATGACGGCTGCTTTATTCTGTTCTTTACGCCGGACTTTCTGCATCTGTTTGTCAGTAAAATTTACATATTCATTCGTTCGAGAGCTGCCTTTTCCATTCGTGACCGTTATTCCTGTGAACCAATTCTTTTTATTCTGAAAACATTCGAGAATTCCGTGTAACGCCATAAATTCTAAATCATCCGGATGCGCGCCGATTCCCATGTGAGTGGTTCGAGAAAGCGCTCTTTTTTCCGGGACATCGTCCGGAATAAAAATCTGAGAGCCACTATTTATAAATTTCATAAAAAGTAAGGTGGATCATTTCAAATGTTTTAAAAAATCGAAATCTCTCCCCTTAAAAAAGCAAGACAACGGTTGTAATCCCAAAGTTCACATCGCGCTTTTGGATGGCGACGCGCAAATCCCTCTAAACCCATACGATGCCATGATATTGTGAGATATATCTCATAAAATCAAGGCTATATTTCCTGTTTTTATGAGTTGCTGATGAGGAAATATTTTTGCGTAACTATTCAGCCTCAAAATTTTATCCGCAGATTACGCAGATGAATGATCACCTCTTTTACGCAAATTTTTTAAATCTGCGTAATCTGCGCAATCTGCGGACAGGCTCTAAATATAAAATTTCAAATATCTTTTGCTAGGTTTTAGTAAAATAGGATCTCCTTTTCTTCATTCTTTAACTCAAAACTTACCTGTCCCCCTTCAGTGGGGAAAACTCAAAATTAAAAACTCATTTTAGCTTCACTGTATCAAATCAAGAAGCGTCACCGGAGCGGAATTAACGATTACCGAAACTGCGCTGATCGCATTAGTTAACGCGTTGTTCCCCAGTTGACCACTGGTTCCTAACCCTGAAGTATTCACACTTCCATCGTTCAACAACACGAATTTATGACTCGCACCACTGGCAATTCCAACTGCTAAATTAATTCCAATTACTCCTATTTGCACCGGCGATGTTCGATCAATTTTTGTTCCATCACCAAGCTGTCCATAATTGTTCTTCCCCCATGCCCAGACCGTTCCATCATTTTTCAAGACCATCGAATATGATGTCCCAGCGGCAACTTCTGCTACATTCGCTAAATTCAGCGCTTGAATCGGCGTAGCTTCATAACTGCTTGTGCTCCCTTTCCCGGTCTGGCCGCTCGTATTTTGTCCCCATCCAAAAACCTTTCCACTACTATCCAACGCTAACGCATGATAAGCGCCGGCTGAAATACTGATGATATTCACCAAATTCGCGGTGGTCTGAGCCGGAATCGTGGAAGGCGTCATCGAGATCGCCCCTCTCCCCAATTGTGCCACCTGATTTCTTCCCCAGCCCCATACCGTTCCGTCCGACTTTAATCCAAGTGAATAATCTGATCCTCCAGAGACTTGAATCCCAGAAGTCATATTGGTGACAGCCGCTGGAGACCATGTAGCCGATCTCACCGCCGAATTGCCTAATTGTTTGTATGTATTCTCGCCCCACGCCTTGATTGTTCCATCCGAAAGCAAAGCCAGCGAATGTGCTCGTCCTGCAGCAATTTGGCTGACCCCACTGATATTGGCTTGAACTGGATTAGAATAAAAATTATTCGTGCTACCGATTCCCATTTGGCCTTTATCATTTTTGCCCCAACCCCAAACTGTTCCATCATTTGCTAGGGCAAGATTATGATTCGCACCTGCGGCAACGGATGCGATCACTGGAGCGGTTCCTGTCCATACCACACTGACCGGCATTTTTCTTCGGGTTACAGTTCCATCGCCACATTGACCGGAACTATTGAGTCCCCACGTCCAAACGGTACCATCATCTTTGAGCGCCACACTATGAGTAGCTCCACCGGCTAAAGCGCCGGTGATGACAGTAATCCATGTTTGCGCAGAGACTTCTGTGGAAAGGGCGCTTCCGGAAATGTTGGTCGCTTCGATTTGATAATAATAAATGGTTCCGGACAATAATCCATTTCCGTTAGCATCATCATTATAACTCGTTGTGCCAGGACTGACGGTTACACTGGTATCATAATTTCCAGAACTTGTTCCCCGATGAATCACCAAGCTGGATGTTGGATTATTGATTCCGCCAGCATCCGCAAAGGTAAGATCAATTTCGTCCTCAGCTACAGCCTGGGCTGCTACATTTGTAGGGGCCGATGGAGCATCTGGCAATGTTGTTGCATTAACCACGTTGGAATAATCTGAACTTCCACCAAAACCCTGAGCCCTGACCCGATAATAATAAGTTGTATTTGCAGATAATCCGCTTGCGCCGTCGGAATAAAAGGTGTTGTCCGGACCAACTAATCCAACCAGTTGATAAAACACGCCGTCCTCC
>CAYVFJ010000025.1:0-3031 GCA_964450905.1 uncultured Verrucomicrobiota bacterium | reverse complement strand
ATTAGATTGGTCGGCAACCGTATAAATTCCATAGTGTCGACGACACCATTCAAGGAGCAATCGCGTTTTTCCCACACGTCGTCTTCCACAGACCACTGCAAAGGCAGCATCCTTTCGTTAAACCATAGACTCTAATCTTTTCAACTCAGCCAACCGATTGATAAACCTCATAAATCAACATTATGCACATTAACATTATGTTTAAAAGTATAATTTTTACTCTCCGATGATTTTAACCAGAACTCGTTTCTTTCGACGTCCATCAAATTCGGCGTAATAAATTTGTTCCCAAGGTCCGAGGTCTAATTTCCCTTTGGTAATCGCGATGACGACTTCACGTCCCATGATCTGTCGTTTGAGATGGGCGTCTGCATTATCTTCACCAGTCCGGTTGTGACGATATTTAGAGATGGGTTCATGGGGAGCAAGTTTTTCGAGCCAATCATCGTAATCTTGAATAAGACCATCTTCCGCATCGTTGATATAAACGCTTGCAGTAATGTGCATGGCATTGACGAGGCATAATCCCTCCTGAATTTTGCTTTCATGCACCAACTTCTCAATCTGAGATGTAATGTTCAGGTAATCTCTTCGATGCGGCGTATGAAACCAAAGATATTCTGTTAAAGATTTCATGTCTAGATTTCCAGAAGCCATTCCCATACGGGTAGAACGCGAAAATGAGAATTTTTCGTTTTGAATCAAAAAAAAGGCTTCTTCGAAATAACTTAAATAATTCGAAATGGTTTGCTTGCTTCCAGAAAGTCCATTGCTTTTTAAATGTCCCTCGAAGTTGGATAACGATAAAATGGAAGAATAGCTATTCAGACAATAGGAATAAAGGATTTTTACCCGCTTTTTGCTGAAAAGCAGTAAATAATGCCTCCATATCGTTTGGTCTAAAATCAATCAACCGGTAATCCTCAAAATCAACAAATAAAATATCCGACCTGCTGTATTTATTAGAACCCAACAGTTCTTTGATTAGCTGATACATAAAAGTCGTTTTTCCAGAGCGACGAGGACCCACAATGGCAAGAATTGAAACAAGCTTTTCAACATTCAGAGGTTTCGGAACTTCGCGAGTGACAAAATGAGGAAACGATGGTTCATCTAACCATTCGGAAACAACATTTAATAAAACATCGTAGTTCATAATTGTATGATTGATTAGACAACTATACCCATGATGATATGATAAATCAAACAATAATTAATGACTCGTTTAGCATGGTTTTTATAAGCTGTCCGATTCGAACCAGCGCTTTTTCAATGGAAGAAGACCATGGATAACCACAACTGATCCGAATATCATTTTTAAATCAGCCCCTTATTTTCGCGCAATTTGTTCGTGTTTCGTTTCCATAGATCTCATATAATAAAATGATCATTAGATTTAAAGGAAAATATAGGCATAAAAACATGCAGCCAAATCATCAGGCCAATCATCCGAATAAACTGTCATTTACAGTTGGGCGACAAATTACCACTCAACGGAGATCAACTTGCTGTCGGTTCAAATCGGATAATATCTTTGAACTTATCGAAATCTTCATCAAATGAAGCAATAGGCAGTTTTTTCTCTGCCGCTAGGGCTGCATGAAAAGCATCGGCAATGTCTACATTCGTTGTGGCAAATCGCCGAACCATTTCCTCAACAAGTTTTCGTCTGGGGATAACGATCCCTGGTGTAATTAGGAATGACTGTAAATGTTTGATTATTTGCGTCCGTGGACATCTGTAAAAAGATTGCAACACCCAAACGACCTCTGCCAGACAAAGCTCTGTTAATTCCAGTTCAATCTTGCCATCCATCGCTTGCTTCAATAGCTGTTGAGCAGCAGCAGCTTGCCCAGAAGGATTACCTGTCAAGAAGCGGATGAGGATGTTTGCGTCCAAAATATAACGCTGTGTCATGGTCTATTTCCTTTTATGAACCCATCTTTTGGCCACGGTATGATGGACCATTTCTTCGATTTTCTTCCAGTTATGAGAAGCCCCTGAAGGGACTTTTACGGAACCGAAAAGATCAAGCAAGGTGCCTTCCACCGCTTTCAGAATCGCCTGATGACCATTCACCTCGTACATCAGACGTTGCTTGGGTTTTAGGCCCAACGCTTTGCGTACCTCTCCAGGAATCGTTGTTTGCCCCTTACTTGTTAAAGTTGATGTAGTCATTTTCAATTCCTTACCAAATATTTATACATTACTCTATCCCAATTTTTCTATTTTGGCAATACCGAGAATGCTGGAAGATCATTTGAGTGTCTACGACGCCTGAAGCTCGTGAAGCTCTTCGACTTTTAGCTTCGAAATTGGAATAACGGACCAAGTCGGGGTGAAGGAGGTCTTTTTCGTCTTCACTGTCTCAAATTTGTTAAAACTGTACTGATCATAAAATTTGATTTCTGTATCTGTTCTTAAATTGATTTTCGTAGAAGAGAGAGGACTCAAAACTCTTGCCCTAAGAATTCAGCGCCAAAACAAAAATGCCATGGTGCTTGCTCAATTTCTCCATAAACATTCATTGGTTCGCAAAGTTTATTATCCTGGCCTTCCTTCACATCCAAATCATTTGATTGCAAAAAGACAGATGAGAGGATTTGGGGGCATGCTTTCCTTCGAATTAAATTGTAGCAAAGCCCAAGCAACAAAAATTATCCGTCGATTGAATTTTGTGACGTCCGCTGTCAGTTTGGGTGGTGTTGAATCGCTCATTTGCTTTCCAAGCGATACTTCCCATCGATGTATGTCCCTTTCCGAGAGGAAAAAGCTGGGGATTTCTGATACTTTATTGAGACTCTCGATTGGGATTGAAGATACGGAAGATCTCTTAGAAGATTTTTCGCAGGCGCTAAAGAAAAACCCTTGTTGAGCTAACACTTGACCGTTATTACCATGGATGAAACGAAATTAACTGTTGAGCAGATCCGTCAACGTTTTGATGCGGATGTTGAACGTTTTTCGAACTTGGAAACGGGTCCATTAGCAACCATGGATGTTTGGATATGAATCCGTTTTCGGTGTGTTG
>CAYVFJ010000024.1:0-3674 GCA_964450905.1 uncultured Verrucomicrobiota bacterium | reverse complement strand
TGGTGTGCCTGATTTTGATGTGACTCAGTTTGATTCCGCTCAGGACGCTGAGGTTTTTGCCGCCGCCAAGAATATGATGGATGGCCTCAAGAAACTTGTAGAAGACTTGAAATCACTAGCCGATAAAACCGATTTCGTCGTCAAAACCTGGAATCAATTTCGCACGAAGTCTGATTGGAGTAAGCGGGTTGCCAAAGCGCAACAGGCTTACGAAGCCTTGATCGTTCAACTCCAAGCACAGGGAGTTAAAGATCCCAGTGAATTTAGTGTGCGTGTTCGGCAACGACAAACTTTGGATCAACAACTCAAAGAGTTGGAGAGCAAAAAAAATGAATTAAAGAAACTCGAAAAACAGTGTGGCGAAATATTGGAACGACTGTTGAAACTACGCCAAAATCTCAGCAACAAACGGTCTGTTTTTGTGCGTAACGTCTTAAAAGGAGCTTCTCACGTACAGATTGAGGTTGTGCCCTTTGGTGATGACAAAAACGCTCTATCCGGATATCGCAAACTCATAGGCCGTGATGATGAAAGATTCGACGGTCAGATTCTGGATCTTGAAAAACAAACTGGCATATTGATGCCCCTTTACGAAGGCGAAGAAAAACCATGTAAGAATTTCCAGTCCGAATTGGAAAAAGTAAAGGAACGAACCAAAGCGTTAGCTAAAGGGTCCACGGCTGAATCCGAGGGATTAGGTGGATGGTTTATCAAGCATTTGGCTACGAAGGTGAGACCGGAGGATTTGGATGAACTTGACCTATGGTTTCCTGACGACAGTTTGGAAGTGAAATACCGGTCACGCGAAGGTGAAAGTTTGCGTCCGATTTCCCAAGGCTCTCCAGGACAAAAGACGGCCGCACTTCTTGCTTTTTTGCTGTCCTATGGCACAGAGCCCATTCTGCTGGACCAACCCGAAGATGATCTCGATAATCAACTCATTTTCAATATGGTGACTCAGCAATTGATACAAAACAAATTTCGTCGGCAGGTCATTATCGTGACCCACAACGCCAATATCGTTGTTAATGGTGATGCAGAGTTGGTTTTAGCACTTGAGTCGAAAGCGGGACAAACTGTCTTTCAAGCTGAAGGCGGCCTGCAAGATGATAAAGTAAGGCAAACTATTTGCGACGTTATGGAGGGTGGCGAAACGGCTTTTGAATTTCGCTACCGACGTATTAAGGAAGGTTTAACTCATGTTTGATTCAATTGAAGAGTTATCACGAAAAATCCAGTTGGGTGAAGATTCGACACTTGAACTGAAAGCCGTTTTTTTCAGCGGTGATAAGGTTCGTGACCCACATCCCGATTCTCTCGCAGATGAATTAGCAGCATTTGCCAATACGCATGATGCTGTTCTTGTTCTGGGTGTTGACGACAAAACTCGTGAAATCACAGGCATTCCATTGGATAAATTGGATGCCGTCGAGCTTTATGTTCGCAACTTGTGCAATGATCTCATCCGACCAGCATTACCTGTCACTATCTTACGCATCGAATTGCCTGATTTGAGTGGCAACTTAAAGCCAGTAGTAAAAATTGAGGTTTCCAAGAGCCTTTTCGTCCATGAAAGTCCTTCAGGATACCTTTACCGTATCGGAAGTTCGAAACGTCCAATGCCTCCTACATATTTGGAGCGTCTCTTTCAACAGCGAAGCCAATCCCGTTTAATTCGGTTTGAAGAACAACCTGTCCCCAATACAAGTATAGCAGATCTTTCTCCAAAACTTTGGGAGAGGTTTATTAACCGTTCAACCGAGCCCGCTGAAATTATTCTCTTGAAACGTAATTTGCTATCGAAAGATGAATCTTCTGTAATACGAGCATCCGTTGCAGGCGTGCTGATGTGTGCGGAATTTCCTGAAAAACACATGACAGGAGCTTATATTGAAGCAGTCCGCTACCGGGGAACCTTGCAAGATTCCAATTATCAGTTGGATGCTCTAAAAATCCGCGGCCCACTCGATGAGCAAATTCGACAAGCACTTCTTTTTCTTGAGCGCAATCAAATCGTGTCAGCTAGCAAAGAGCCTCAAAGAGTGGAAAAACCTCAATTCAGCGAGCGCGCTTTTTTTGAAGCGATCGTTAACGCAGTCGCCCATCGCGACTATTCTATCCACGGATCGAAAATCCGACTTTTTATCTTTGATGACAGATTCGAGCTATATTCTCCGGGTTCCCTTCCCAATACCGTCACTGTGGAAACCATGTCTCTTCGCCAATCTACTCGAAACGAACTCATCACTAGCTTACTCGCGGAATGCTCCGTTCCTGAGACTGTTAGGAACGTTCATCGTACCTACTACATGGAAAAGCGAGGCGACGGTGTGCCGATCATTTTTCGTGAAAGCGAAGTTCTCTCCGGTCGAAAGCCTGAGTACCGGTTGATTGATGATTCAGAACTTCTCCTGACGGTTTATGCATCGTCTCAGAAGTGATGAATCACAAACAAAAGCTCGAACTGACGTGGATTGGGAAGGAGAACCGGCCGAAGCTGGAGCCACGTATTTTGCTCGAAGATCCACAGAAGTCATATCATGCGAAGCATCGAGTAACAGATAACGATATTTTTGATAATCGCCTCATCTTCGGCGATAATCTCCTCGCTCTTAAAGCCCTCGAACAGGAATTCGCTGGCAAGATTAAATGCATCTACATCGATCCACCTTATAATACTGGAAGCGCGTTCGAGCATTACGATGACGGAATTGAACATTCAATCTGGCTATCGCTTATGCGCGATCGGCTAGAGATTTTACGCAATCTTTTAGCAGATGACGGTTCGCTTTGGATTACGATTGATGATAATGAAGCGCATTATTTGAAGATCGTGATGGATGAGGTGTTTGGGCGAAAGAATTTTATTGCAGCTGTCGCGTGGCAAACATCCGACAGTAGTAATAACAATGTGACAAAGTTTTCGTTAGATCATAACGATATTTTCGTATACGCAAAGAACCCCGATTGGCGTCCAAGATTTCTGAATAATCCTGGCAAGCGAACACATTTTAAGAATCCTGACAACGATCCACGCGGCCCATGGTTTGATGGCAATAATATGCAAAACCCCGGCCTGAGACCGAACCTTCAGTTCGATATGAAAGGGCCGCATGGAAATATTATTAAGCACCCACCTAATGGCTGGAGATGGTCTAAAGAAACGATTTTGGAAAAAATGGAGATAGGTGAGATTCGTTTTTCCGATGACGGAAAGAGACTGATTAGAAGAACATATTTGGCAGACATGGAAGGCTTACCACCTTCTAGTTTGTGGACTGACTTAGAAGAAACAGGTCATAATCGACAGGCCAAATACGAACTAAAGAATCTCTTCCCGGCAGTGCCAGTGACAGAGCTTTTCGGGACACCGAAGCCGGAGAAGCTGATTCACAAAATCTTTCAGCTTTCCACAAACCCCGGCGACTGGGTGCTTGACTCGTTCGGCGGTTCTGGCACGACGGGTGCGGTGGCGCACAAAATGGGCCGACGCTGGATCATGGTTGAACTTGGCGAACACTGCCACACCCACATTATCCCGCGCCTACAAAAAGTGATTGATGGCACTGACCCTGGCGGCATCACTGAAGCCGTCGGCTGGAAAGGTGGCGGTGGTTTCCGTTACTACAAGCTTGCGCCGTCGCTCCTGAAAACGGACAAATGGGGCAATCTCG
>CAYVFJ010000023.1:0-3436 GCA_964450905.1 uncultured Verrucomicrobiota bacterium | reverse complement strand
GGATTCCTGTGCCTTGAGGATCTTGGATCATGGTTTTAACAATTCGCGCGATGGGTTTGGGGCGGAAATACCAGCGATGATAAAATTTTTCAACAGCCAGAAAAATTTCGCGTGCTGGAAGATGAGGATAACTTAAAGCGCCACGCTGAATTCCATCCCGAACGATTTGTCCGCTCGCAACTTGATCATCCGTAAACCAGTTGTTCGCTTTGGCTAATTCATAAAGTTCAGTTCCTGGATAAGGCGCTGCAAGAGAAACTTGAATGGAGAAAACATCCAAGGACTTGGCAAATTCAATAGTTTCTTGAATCGTTTCTCGACTCTCTCCAGGTAGTCCAAGAATAAATGTTCCGTGGATGGTGATTCCCAATCGATGACAATTTCGCGTGAACTCGCGAGCTTCCTCCAACTGAATTCCCTTTTTGATGCCGTCCAAGATTTTTTGATTGCCGCTTTCGTATCCTACAAGGAGCAAACGAAGGCCATTCTCTTTAAGAACCTTGAGTGTTTCATAATTCACATTGGCTCGTGAGTTACAAGACCATGTCAGACCCAGTTTGCCAAGTTTTTGAGCGATTTCACGCGCTCGAGGGAGGTTCGCGGTAAAGGTATCGTCATCAAAAAAAAATTCTTTCACCTGCGGAAATATTTTTTTCATGTAGGCCATTTCGTCGGCCACATTTTGAGCAGACCGGACTCGATAACGATGGCCGCCAATCGTTTGTGGCCAAAGACAAAAAGTGCATTGGGCAGGACATCCGCGGCCGGTATAAAGGGAGATATAAGGATGATGCAGGTAGCCTATAAAGTATTTCTCAATCTGAATGTTCTTTTTATAAACATCGGCAACCCACGGCAGCGCATCCATGTCATGAATTAAATCTTGCTCTGGATTATGAATGATTTTTCCGTTCTTACGATAGCTGATGCCTTTAACTTCCGAAAGAGGCCGTCCTTCAGCCACGTGCAGACAAGTAAAATCAAATTCTTTGCGCGCGACAAAATCAATATCCGGTGAAGTCTGAAGTGTTTCTTCGGGAAGAACGGCTGCATGAGCGCCGACGAATCCGATTAAAGTTTGTGGTTTTTGTTTTTTGATTGCTTCCGCTGTTTTACAGTCGTTGGGCAATGAAGGGGTGCTTGTATGGATGATGACCAAATCATAATCCTGAGCCACACGCAAAGTTTCTTCAACGGTGACATCATGAGGGGGCGCATCAATCAGGCGGCTTTCCGGAATCAGGGCTGCGGGTTGGGCGAGCCATGTAGGATACCAAAAACTGCGGATTTCACGACGCGCCTGATAACGAGAACCTGCGCCACCATCAAATCCTTCAAAAGAAGGGGGACTAAGAAAGAGAGTTTTTTTCATAAGAATTTAAAGATAGTAACCCCATCAATCAGCCATAGCAACCACACCTTCTTCAACCGTTACTGAAGATGGGGAAGTTGAAGATGAAGTCGTCAAGGGTAAAGGTTTTTTAATGTAACCATTTTGTGAAAACCATTGAACGGCTTTTTGTAACGCAATATGAACAGGTTCAGGACGAAAACCCAGTTCTTGAAAAGCTTTCTGAGAATTGAAGAACATATATTTACGTGCCATATAAACGCCTTCGCGAGGAACACGCGGTTCTTTGCTGCCGGAGATCATGGTGATGACTTCGGAAAACCATGCGGCAACAAGAGCCAATGGATAGGGACAACGGATGGATGGAGCAGGGATTCCAGTGATTTCGGAAAGCAGCATGAAGACCTGTTTGAGAGTAAAATTTTCGTTTCCAAGAATGTAACGTTCACCCATTCGTCCTTTTTGTGCGGCTAACAAATGTCCTTCCGCAACATCCTCGACGCTCACGAGATTCAGGCCTGTATCCAAATACATGGGCATTTTTCCATTCAAAAAATCTAAAATCATTCTTCCAGTGGGTGTTGGTTTCCAATCATGCGATCCAACGGGCGCGCTCGGATTGACAATCACCACGGGCAACCCTTTTTTTGCAAAGCGCAGAGCTTCTTGTTCTGCTAAGAATTTAGATCGTTTATAATGTCCTGTCCAAGAATCTAATTGTAAAAAAGAAGTTTCATCCGATGGACAAGAGTCGTTGCTTAATCCGATCGTTCCGACCGTGCTTGTGTAAACGACTTTTTCGACTTTTGCGTCCCAAGCGGCTTGCAACACATTTCGTGTTCCATCCACATTTGTGGCGTACATTTCCGAAGGATTTCTTGACCAAAGCCGATAGTCCGCTCCCGCGTGAAACACCCAATCACATCCTCGAATGGCTTTCTGAAGGACGGCTGCCTGGCTTAAATCGCCCTTGATGATCTCCACTGGGAAAGATTTGAGCGTATTATAACAACTGGTTGGACGAACCAAAGCGCGCACCTGATAGCCATGATTGGTCAAACGCCGAATCATGTGACCTCCCACGAAACCTGTTGCTCCAGTAATGAATGCGATTGGCATGAACCTAAACGATAATTAAAAGTTAGAAATTAGAAATTTTTGCCAGATTCGCAGCCTTTCTTGGATCCATGAAAAGGTAGTTCATTTTCATAAAATCATCAAGAAGAATTGGGTGCACGGAATAAACAGCGTGCCCTGATCTCACAGAAGAAGTTAACAAAATCCTGAAAGTGAATTTTGAAACTTTACATTCTGATGTTAAACTTGAGGGTTACATGGACAACTCATGCGATTGTATTCGTCATGAAGGAGAACAAGAAACTTACTTTTAAAGAAGCCTACCCTTACAAAACCGCTCATTTATAATTTGACTAATTTATATAAATTCATTCTATGACAACTATTTTGAAAATGTTTGGCACGGGTCAAATTACACTTCCTAAAGTTTGGCGAAAACAATTTAAAACACACCGATTCGTTGCTCGCACCGAAGGCAAACACGTAGTGATCGCCACCCTTTAACCTCTCATTTTTGGATGACCCAATCCATTGCGCCAGAATTCAGAAGCTTATCGATGACTCATTGTCGTTATTTAAATTTTATTTCATGCACTCCTTTTCTTATGGATGAGGAGATTCTATTTTGATCTCCGAGTATCCTGCAGGGATTTCAAAAACGGTATCATCGATTTTTTCCGTGTTTAAACGAAGAATGGTGGCGCGTCTCAACATTTTAGTTCCTTCGTATTCGATGATTCGGATAGGCATCCCACGCAAAAGAGGATATTTTTCCAGTTCTTTGGATATTTGCGCCATACCAAACTCCATAAATCCACGGAATTCCTCAAGATACGCTTTCATATCCAATGCCTGATCTGAAATCCATAACTCAACCATGGGTTTATTTTTTTCTTTAATCCACACCTGATGACATAAGAATCCGCCAATTTTTTCTGTTTGATCTGTAGATTCTATGGCCGACGGATCGAGAGACTCGGTCTCTGGATTTTTCGAAGAAACCGCATG
>CAYVFJ010000022.1:0-6800 GCA_964450905.1 uncultured Verrucomicrobiota bacterium | reverse complement strand
TTCCTCTTCGAATCTTATCCGCTTTTGCCGGGCGATAAAAGAAAAACCTTTGCCAAGTTCCAATAAAAAATTCTGTAAATTATCGATAATGGCTGTTTCCAGTTCAGATTCGCGAAGGCCAGGATAATCCTTTATATCGAGAAATTCTAAAACATAGGGATCGCGAATAAATTGCTCTGGTTCAACTTGAGCCAGTTTTTCCTTGGCTTCTTCGGTTACTGGTTTCTTTTGTTTGGCTGCCAACAATCGTTCGTAATAAAAAGTAGCTATCTGGCGTTCAAGCTGACGGGTAGACCAGTTGCCCGCAATCGCCTCCTCCATGTAATATTTCCGGGCATCTGTCTTTTCGACCTTGAGGAGCAGTCGATAATGGGTCCAGCTTAATTCGGAACGCAGCGCGTTCCGAATTGGAAAGGACAAATAAAGAGCCCTCATGTTTCGAAGATTTCGCTCATCGAACCCATTGCCAAATTCAACTGTCAAGCGATCGGAAAGATCAGCCAACACCGCTTCGCCGTAAGCAGCACGTTTTTGTCCTCCTTGTTCCTCTTCTACAATCAACCGTCCCACGTTCCAATAGGTCTCGACCATAACGAAATTAATAGACCGATAGGCTTGGCCGCGTGCCTTGAGAATGATATCCCGAACTTGAGAATAAAATTCCTGTCGAAGGATTTGCTCGTTTTTTTTAGCAATCAAAGATGTGCCTTTTGCCATACGATGAGATCTTCAAATGTTTTGCCTACTCCGAGGCTGTATCAAAAGTTAAATTTTTGAAATTTTCAAAAAAATCGACCTTCACGATGAATCGTCTTGCTATAAAAAGCTGCAGTAAACTGCCGCACTCCATATCTACTGAAGTAAAAGCTCATTTTGTGGCTGTGCTCAGCATAGCTTGTGGCTGAATAGTTACGTTGTTTCAATATATACTCTGGACTTGTAGTTAATCACAAGAAGGATAAACCATGCTTTATAATTTTTGAATCATATCTGAACAAAAAACCCAGCCCCGGAAAAATTCCAGGACTGGGTGGTTAATGTTTAAGTCTGTTTGACGAGACTTCGATTTAATTAGAACGAGTATACCAGGTTCACAGCGACCGTATCGGCTGTCTCGCGAGCATCGGCTCCACCTGCTGCAGCGCCAAAACCCGTAACGGGACCACTGCCACCGAACCCTGGATTAAGAGTCGTCCAATCATGACGCCACTCGAGACGCACCAACGTATCTTTCCATACATTGAATGCTTGTGTCAGGGTAAGACTAGACACTTCAACATTGTGTGGCCACGGAACAGCACCCGTTGCGAATGGCAAAAGATGATTTGCCACAAGAGCCGTCGATGTGCCTTGTTCATACCATGTGTTGGAATAACGAGCGCTTGTAGTTAACCATTTATTCCATGTCCACGCATTGTACACACTTAATGAATCAGCGCTTGCTGAAGAACTTGCAGCTAACGCAGCGCCTGTCGTAATGCCTGAATCAACTCTTTCTAAAAACTCTAAACCCATATTCCAGTTCTTAACTGCAAACGGATGAGTCCAGTTGACACCCACATCGACAACAGAAATATTCGCGCTATTATCTGTAACACCTGCTGCTATAATATTGTCATTTCCATAAAGGCCAGCAACATAACCACTCCAATCGCCGAAGCTTGTCTTAGGTCCGATAAGATCTAAACGTCCCACGAAGGAGAAGTCTGTATTAAGATTGCCTGCACCTGATACACCAGCGGCTGTAGTGCTTGCGAGCGCTGAATTATCAAACCCATTGATTACACCGATTGTCGATGTAATATAATCGCTCCATTGATAGCCGAGGGTCAATCCTTCTTGAGTGAGAGGTTGAAGACGGAATGCATCGGAACGTGAGAACTGCCAGTTGGCTGGACTTTCAATGACTTCGTAGCCGAGCAATGAAACCATCTTACCAAATTTGGCATCAACTCCATTTCCAAGAGGAATACCAAGATTGATGTAAGCCTGTTCCAGTGAAAATGTATTTTCACTGTTTTGAGCACTAAATGCACGAGCACCATTCAGAACTGCAGCATCTGTGCCATAGATGGTATCCACACGGAAGCCCGCTGGATATTTGGAGCTATCCTTGCTTTTTTCAATCGTTAATTTAACTGCATTAAGATTGACCGAATTCTTTTGTGTATCAAACACACGACCGACATTGGCATTGTCACCACCACTAACGCCTGGTGCTGCGCCTCCTAGCGCTCCTGCCGCTCCATCATTATCCGCTAGGTTAATGAGATACGATGTGTCGACATAACCGCTGATTTTGATTCCGGAACCTTTAACTCCGCCGCCGACACCGGCGTCTTTGAGTTTGGCTTCGAGTTCTGCAATCCGACTTTCGAGGGATTTTTTCTTGCCGCCTGTGCCTGCGTCATCCGCAAAGGTATACGACGCGAAGCCGACCACTGCAGCAAGCGATAGACTAAGTAGCTTATTGATTGATTTCATTTTTTTTTTATGTTCAGGTGTCGGCTCTCCTTGGTGAGCCAACGGGCATTTCGCACGTCGCGGAATACCTTCTCCTTTAGATATGAGATCAAACTAAGCAAAAAAGAGAATCCTGTCAAGCCCCAAAGACAACTTTTTTTCGAAAACGTTCAAAAAAAGATTGAGTAGTAGAGCAGCTCATTTTTCGGTCTTGACCTAATCCACTTTCTGGATCAGCTTATAAGTATGGTCAGCACACTAAAAATTTATGAGATTTTGGAGGAAGCTAAAGTTGAAGATCGGACTGCGCGAGCGATTACGATGGCGATAGAAAGGGCGTTGGAAGAAAATAATCCTGAACTTTCAAAAACTTTAGCAACCAAAGTCGATTTAGCTGAAACAAAAACGGAAATTATCCGTTGGATGTTTATTTTTTGGTTGGGATTGATTCCGATTATGGCTGCCCTGATTAAATTTATTCGGTAGTCTCTAGTCGTCTTCCTTCTTTCTTTACGGAATTTTTTTCGCCTGGCTGAATGTGGACCCAATCCTCGTAAGGCAAGGCTGGTTTTTCGAGAGGCACCTTCATCGCCACGTGCATGGTGTTATACATTTTCCAAAAACCTATCAGCAGAATAAGTTCCATCACCTCTTGAGGCGTAAAATGTTTGGCAAGCCGGTCTCTTAATTCGTCGCTCACACCGGCGGGATCGAGCGTGGCTTGATGAACAAAATCGATGGCAACCTTTTCCTTTTCATCAACTGGTTGATCCAGATGAAGGATCTCTTTTAGAGTTTCTTCTTGATAATCCCAACGTCTTTTCAAGACCGCAACATGATGAGCTACGCAGTAGGGACATTCGTTATCGCGGCTCATAATCAGGGAGAGACGATACTTGAAATGTTCGCTTAATGAATTGCGTTCATCTCGCATCAACGCATTATTTAACCTGAACAAATGCTGAGCAATCCAGGGAACATGAAGATAAAGTTTGTTGCAATTTGGGAAAAAAGCCATTCTTGAAACGTAATATTGCAAGTCAGGACGAACATAGATGGGGACGTGCTCAAGATTTTCGCCGATAGGCGCGTAAGGAATAAAAGCCCCAGAATTTCCTTCGTCTTCTACTTGATCGACAGGTTTAGGTGAATCAATCTTTTTTTTATTTAAACTCATTTAAAATGATTCAAGATTTGTTGTCATGAAGAAAACGATCCAAGAGGGATCTTAATAGAGGCGCTGACTTGAATCCGGCTAAAGTTTCCTGATGTTTGCCATCTTTAAACAGCAAAAAGGCAGGTAAACCTTTAATTCCATAACGATCCGTGATTTCTGCGTGTTGCCCCACATCGATACTACCAAAAATCATTTTGTCCTGATAAGATGGCGCGATCCGCTCGACAATCTGTTCTTGCGGACCGCATTGGGGACACCAATCCGCGCGTAAATCGACGAACACAGGCTTTTGGGTGGTGACTGCTTGATCCAAATCTTCAGAACTCCAACGAATTAGAGACATACTTTTTCTCCAAAATTTTAGGGTGATAGATAATCTTCCAATCGAATTTGATCCCAGCCTATCGGCCACGCGCGCTCAAAATTTTTACGTTCTTCTGTTCTATAAGGCACCGGCTTGGTTGCATCAATCCCCCATTTCCCAACCACACTCGGATGTCGACTATTCATGACATTCGGATGCGCGCCCACGACCGGTTGAGCGCTTGGATCGAAGGGTAACCCACGCGCATTAGGAATAATCATCACGTCACGACTCGGATCCACCCGTGTTGCCAACGCGTAATGCACATCTCGCGGATCATAAATATTGATATCCGGATCCACCGCAATCACCATCTTTGTATTCATCCAGGAAGAGCCCATCACCGAAAGCAAGGCATCTGTCACTTGTCCATCCGCAGTTGGTTCGATTTGAATCACCACCATCAGAGATCCTCCTCCTTGAGGAAAATGGATGTCATGAACATGGATCCCCATGGCTTGAAGCCGTTCATAAAGGATTGCTTCATGAAAAAGACGCGGCATTTCTTGATGATCCGTGTAGGGCGTCATCTGATGATTTCGATAAATAGGATCCTTGCGCATGGTGATTGCGGTGACTTCAAAGACTGGTTGTTGTTCTGCGTAAGGCGTAAAGAGCATTGTAGGTCCTGGCGAAGGCCCATCTTGCGCCGTCCGGTTTGGATTAATAAATCCTTCAATAACAATGGAAGCGTCGGCTGGCACAATCAGATCATTGGTTTTGCAGCGAGTAACTTCGCCGACCTCGCCCGTAATGGATTCAAAAAGTTCTAATTCCCACCATTCTTTGTGGGGATGAGAATAACAACCCGCAAGTTCCCAAGCTGGATGAACACCAATCACAAGGGACTGAGGCATTTTCGTTCCAGCCTTTCGATGTTTCGAAAGAATGACATTCGCGGTGCGCGTGACAAATGAAGAAACCATCTCTTTGGAATTCAACACACCGCAACGAGGAAACATCTGGTTGTATTGTCCGGTTTCAGGGTCACGATGAATGACAAAACTGGTTGCATAAGGATAAGGATCTATGGGAGTGTGCCGCACAATGGGCAGCATGTTCAGATCGACATCTTGACCGGTATAAACACGTTCCTGACATAGTCCACCCTGAATTTCCTTAAGCGGCTTAGGTCCCTTGTGGAGAACTTCAATCAGGGACCGAACCACTTCCTTGGGATGACAACCAAGAATTCGCGCCTGCACTTTTCGGTTCAAAAAAAGCAAGTCCACGAGACGAAACCCCGGATATCCCACGATATTCTCAAACACAATGGTTTCGTTGGCTTTCGCTGTGAGCGCGCCTACTTTTTCTAATTCCACAGGTTTCCGAATATGAAGATGTTCCTGGCGATGGACTTCCAAAAATGAATGTAGATCTTTCATCTCTTAATATGTTTTTCTGTTATTTTTTCAAACGCCGGGCCCATGTCAACGCTGTTTTTTCATCTTCACTCAGCATTTGAAGGCGGGATTCAAAATCTTTGATTCGATTTTCATTCGAGATCGCAAAAGGCCGATAAAGAGGATCTCCCACAACGGTGTTCATCCAGGATATATAACGTTGACAAGAATAAGCTGCTTCACCAAAGGAACAACCTTCCAATAAGCGTTGAAATAAGACATTGATATGGGGTGTCATTTCGATAAATGGCTCGTAGACACAACCGATGGTGGCTGCCACACCGCGGGCAAGGAGAGGACCTGTCCAATACCGAGTGGATGTGCGTAAACTCGTGGCGCTTCCTGAATGAAGATGATACGCGATTGCGCCCGTGCGAAAACGAAAACTGGCCGCCTTAAATGCTCCTGCAATATCGCTGACATACCACCCCGCGTAGATCGCACAATTTTTTGCATGAACATTCTCATCAAAAATAGCTCGCTGATTGTCCGAAACGATTTCCCAATGTTGTTTCTTAAAAAGCTCTTTTGATTCACGGATCCAATCATCGCCCTTTTGATATTCACCATCTGCCTCCGTCAAACCGCGCATATCAAAAAAACAGCGCCCATAAAGGCCTGTGTGTTCCGCTTGAACGGCATCGTCCACCAGATTTCGAGCAATTTCTGGAGTAGGCCCATCTAGTCGAGCCACACAAATCATGCGCAGATTCCAGTCTTTTGTTTGAGCAAACGTCTGTTCGTAAATCGGATTTTCCAAAAAGTGAACGGTGGGAATCTTCAGTGTAGGAAGATTTGCGAGTTCACTGTCTACGGCTGCCGCGGTCGCTAAATAGTTTTTCCTCAGCCCCTTAAATTCTTCGGGAATAATTCCCTGTGGTCCATAAGCGATTTTAAGTGGGATCCCGTAACAGAGCACCATGAAACGAAGGGCGTTCGAGGTCGCAGGCACTAATTGCAATCTTCCATAAGTGGAAGGCACGGTCCCATAACTGATGAGATTCTCTTGTTTCACAAACTCACGAATGGGATGAAGAATGGTTTTGTCATATTCCTCACGCGTGATCTCCTCTTTATTTGGACAGGATATGCCTAGCAGATGATCCTTCGGAATGTTCCGCTTTTGAGAATAATGTTGAGCAATCTCTTCGCTTCGCGGCTCATTTTCGTTATAAACAACAAGTGTTGCTTCAGCATCGGACAGCTCGTGAGCTTGAACAAAAACTCCTAAAACAAAGTTAAAAAGGAAAAGTAACAGACAAAAAGATCGAAATTGAAATCGCATCGTGAAAACAGTTTTTCACCTATTTGTTTTGATGTCAAGCTAACGAGATAACGAAGCAACGCGTGTGTTAGATTGTTTATGGCGGGCGCTTTCGAGGTTCCTATTTTT
>CAYVFJ010000021.1:0-3056 GCA_964450905.1 uncultured Verrucomicrobiota bacterium | reverse complement strand
GCGGTATCATGGTTGGCTCTTGCTTTTCGACTCATTCAACTGCCTATCGGGATGTTTGGGGTAGCTCTTTCCACAGCTTCCTTGCCATGGTTAGCAGTGGACGCGGCCTGCAAAGATAAAACCGTTTTTCGAAAGCGGATCGAACATGCCTTGAGATTAAACGCGGCTCTATGTATTCCCGCAGCCTGCGGTTTAGCAATCTTATCTGTCCCTCTGATTGCGGTACTTTTTGAGCATGGCAGATTTGATCTCAATGACACCATGAATACGGCGAAGATGCTTATCTTTTATGCCATTGGTTTGGTAGGTTATTCCTCAATCAAAGTGTTGGCACCCGCCTTTTATGCTTTGGGTCGATCGACGATTCCCATGTACATCTCACTTTGTTCGATGGTGATCGTGACATTCTTAAGTTGGTTTTTCATCGATCAATTGCATTTGGGGCCTTCGGGACTAGCGCTTGCCATTTCTCTTTCAGCTTTTGCGAACGCGAGCGCTTTATTGACGATTCTCATAAGAATCATGGGGGAGATTCAGATGGAAACCTGGCGTGCTTTTGGCAAAATCTGTATTTCAGCAGGGGTGATGAGTGTGGTGTTATTCCTTTCACAGTGGATGCATCAGCTATTTGTAGGATCCCATTTTATGGGGAACCTGAGTCGGGTCATTGTAGGGATAGGATCCGGTGTTTTTGTATACTACTGGATGACGAAAAAAATGGGTTTAGAAGAAGCGACAGAAATTGAACATGCGATTTTACGAAAATTAGGAAAATAATTTTTAATGGAGCGCTGCTGCCACTTGTTCCCGCGGGGTGCGGACACAAAAATCACCAAAACTTTCTTCGTTTAACCGATTGGCTTTATAAAATTCCAACAGTTTTTTAATCACGAGATGCAGATCTTTAGAAGGCACTTTACTTTTTATCAATTCATTAAATCGTCTGCCACCGCCCAGTCTCCCGCCTATAAACATTTCAAAGGCATCGACCTGTTGACCGTCTATTTTGATTTTTGTACCACGAAATCCAATATCCGCAATTTGATGTTGTCCACAAGAACTCGGGCAGCCGCTGAAATGAATGCGAATTTTATCATTATCAAGCTTCATTGCTTCCAATTCTTCGACCAATAACATCAAACGATTTTTTGTTTCCGAGACAGCCAAATTACAAAACTCAATTCCTGTGCATGAGATTCCGCCTTTACGAAAATTCGATGCTTCATAAATCAAGCCGGCCGCGTCCAATTCTTTTTTAGCGGATTCAATTTTTTGTGTGGGAACATCTAAAATGAGAATATTTTGTTTGTTGGTATTGCGCAATCGACCATTTCCATAAGTTTCAGCAATTTCACAGAGACGTTTTAATTTGACTGCTTGAAGGCGTCCGCCCAAACATGAAACGCCAATGTAATTCAGGCCCTCTTGTTTTTGTGGGTTGATTCCAAAATGATCCGTTTCCTGGTCCTTCGGAATTTCCCATTCTTCACCAAGCTCAAGTTTGTAGCCAAGACGTTTCTCCAATTCTTCTGTAAAACGTTGGGCGCCCCAATCTGCCACAAGAAACTTCAATCGCGCTTTTGTGCGATTCGCGCGATATCCTTCATCACGATAGAGCGCGGAAATATGATAAGCTACATCCAGCACTTTCTTTTCGTCCAACGGAACAAAAACAGGTAAAATTTGTGCCAGATGAGGCGCCGTGGATAATCCTCCACCGACCATCACCCCAAACCCTATCGTTCCGTCCTTTCGTTTCACTCCAAAAAACGACAGGCAATTGATATCTGGTTGAGCGCAACGAATCGCGCAACCGCTCACTGAAATTTTAAATTTTCTGGGTAAATTCGAAAAATCACGGTTGTCCGTGATCATTTTGTTGATCGCCAAATTGTAAGGTGAAGCATCGAATAATTCGCGTGGATCAATCCCTGCCGCAGGACAGCCCACCACATTTCGAGTATCATCCCCACAAGCGCCGCTGGTGGTCATTCCCACCGACTTCAACATCTCCCAAAGGATCTTAAAATGTTCTATTTTTAACCAATGCATTTGAAAAGTTTGACGTGTGGTGACATCCAGAAAGCCTCGAGCAAATTCGGCGGTGAAATTGGCAATTAATTTTCCTTGTTGACTCGTATATTGTCCGCCCGGGATTTTCAAACGTTGCATGAAGTAACCGGAATCCTTGGGGCGTTGACGATAAAATCCGTACCATTTCATTCGATCAAAATCATCTTCAGAAATGGATGTAAACCCTTCTTTTGGGAAACGATTCAGCATGTCATCCAAAACGTCCAACCCATCTTTTTCCAATTTAAATTGTTCCTGCCGAGTTAACTTGATTTTTCCAGCTTTAACGGCGGCAAAATTGGGTGTTATAGGTGGAGTGACGGCGATTTCTGTCATAGGAAGTTAACGTTACTGAATGATTTTCTCCGCGTCAATCAAGTTAAAATAGAACGAGTGGGATGAAGATAGCGCCAAAGATTTTCAGCGCCTTTTTTTCCAAAACCTTCGACCTGCGCCAATTCCTCGGCGCTTACTTTTTTGATGCCTTCCAAAGATCCAAATTTTTGCAACAACGCCTTTTTTCGTTTGATTCCCATTCCTGGTAATTCATCCAAAATTGATTCTCGAATTTGTTTACGTCGCCAGCCCACATGCAGAGTGTTTGCAAACCGATGGGATTCATCTCTAATACGCTGAAGAAGATGTAAAGCTGGAGAAGAAGCGGGGAGTTTCGTCACTCGCGAGGAGTGGGGGAGGTAGATTTCTTCTTCCTCTTTCGCTAATCCAATTGCTAGAAGCGAAATTTTTAATTCATCGAGCGCATGAAGCGCCGCGTTTAACTGTCCGCGTCCGCCGTCAATGAGAACCAAATTGGGCATGGGTTGGCCTTCGTTTTTCAGCCTTAAATATCTGCGTTTGATGATTTCGTGGATGGACGCAACATCATTATGATAGCCGGCTTCCTGGCCTTTTGGCGGGTTCAGTTCCTTCACGTGATAATGACGATAATGCGATTTCATGGGGCGACCTCTGACAAACTGCAC
>CAYVFJ010000020.1:0-3392 GCA_964450905.1 uncultured Verrucomicrobiota bacterium | reverse complement strand
TCAGTTTTCTATGGAGATCTTGCACCTGCAGAGAAACCGCCAAAGGCCACCATCGTTTTTTAGCCAGACCAATGCCATGTTCCCCTGTAATCGCTCCATTCCACTTAAGGATCTGTCGGAAAAGATCGTCTAATGCTTGTTGGGAAGCCTTTCCTTGAAGAGGCGATGATCGATCCAGCATGATGTTCACGTGGATATTGCCGTCACCCGCGTGCCCAAAGCAAGCAATCTGGAGATCATATTTTTGTTGAAGCGTTTTCGCGTAATCGAAGAGATTGACTAAACGACTGCGTGGGACGGTGATATCTTCATTCAGTTTTTGTAAGCCTGTAGATTTCAAAGCATAGGAAAAGGCGCGACGGATGTCCCAAATTTTTTCACAAGCTCTATCTGTTTCCGCAACTTGAAGAGAAATGGCTCCCTTGGTTTTAATAAGTTTTGCTAGCACTTTCAATTCAGACCGGACCGAATTTTTTTGGCCATCTATTTCCACTAGGAGATGGGCATGACCTTGAGGAATGGGGATATCTTTTTCTTTGAGATTAGATTTTTGAGATAAAGCCCATGCCCTGACTGCTTGAAGCGTAAAACGATCTGCAATTTCCAAGGCGGATGGCAAAAAACCGTTTTTAAAAATCTGTTGAACGGCAGAGGCCGCCTGCCTTTCGTTCACAAAGCCTGCTGATAAACAAACACGCGATGGAGGATGAGGAATCAATCTTAGAGTTGCTTGAGTCACGGTTCCTAAAAGCCCTTCCGACCCCACAAAAAGTCCTACAAGATCAAAGCCAGTTTTGTTCTTATGGGTGCGTCCTCCCACATGAATGATTTCTCCCGTGGGAAGCACCACTTCCAGACCCAAGATATAATGACGTGTCACTCCATACTTCAGACAACGAGGTCCGCCCGCGTTGGTCGCGATATTCCCTCCGATCGTGCATTCTCGTAAACTGGCTGGATCTGGAGGATAAAATAATCCCCGTTTACGAGCTGCATCCTGCAGGTCTCCTGTAATCACACCGGCCTCAACAATGGCTACGCCATCTTCAACATGAATCTCACGAATCCGTCGCATTTTTTCCAAGGAAAGAACAATCCCACCATAAATGGGAACACAACCGCCCACATAACCGACGCCTCCTCCCCGGACGGTCACTGGAATTTTATAGCGATTTGAAAATTTCATGACCTGGCTGACATGCTTTGTTGTTTCAGCAAAAACAACCACGTCTGGACAATGAGAAACCAGCCATGCATCGGACGCATATTTCTGGAGAGCATTTATATCTGTACGAACCAGTTTTGCCCCGAGCAACTTCTGTAGTTTTAGAATGTGTGGCGATGGAGGTCTCATTTTTTCTATGAACGCCAACGATTCCAGAAATAGGAGGCGGTTTATTTTAATTCTTCTCCAGTGACTGGATTAACGACTTTAAATTCTTCTCTGTGGAGAGATGGATCGGCGCGGAAACTGAGTTTACCAGAAAGACGTTGTTCCAAGTCTACGAGAATTTCTTCGTCTCTTGCGCGCAATCGTTCCAAGACGTCCGGATGAACAATCACTCGAACGGAAAGCTCGCTATTTCGCTGATCCCCACGTTTTTTGAGGATCTCTGTGATGTAACGTTGAATTTCCACACTCATACTTTCTGAAGATTTAACAATCCCACGGCCTTTGCAATTCGGACAATCCTCATAAACCGCATCTCGAATGCTTTCCTCCTGCCGCTGCCTTGTCATTTCAGTAAGACCCACGGGAGAAATAGGAAGAATATGAGTTTTGGATTTGTCTCGTCGAACACAGTCTCGCAGACGATTGGTGACTTCCTGCTGATCACGCCGACTTTTCATGTCGATGAAATCAATGATAATAATTCCACCAATATTACGAAGGCGCAATTGGCGAGCCACTTCTTCAGCGGCTTCGAGGTTTGTTTGAAAGATGGTGCGTTCAAGATCTTTACCGCTCTTGTTACGACCGGTATTGACGTCGATTGCGATGAGCGCTTCCGTTTCGTCAATCACAATGTATCCCCCGCATTTCAACCAAACTTGATGACGAAAAGCATCTTCGATCTGACGATCGATATTGAATCGTTCGAAGATAGGAACAGATTCGTCATAAAGTTTGACCTTACTCTTTGAGCGATTGGAGATTTGGCCCACAAGATTTTGGATACGTTCGAATTCTTCTCGGTTATCCACGACAATCCGATCGACCTCTTCTGTTAGAAAATCTCTGACCGTGCGATAAACAAGACCGGGTTCTTGATAAACACATGAAGAAACGGGCGCGGCTTTGATGCGTTCAGCAATTTTCTGCCATTCATCGATCAGAAGGGCGAGATCTCGAATAAAATAACGCCGGCTTTGTCCCATGCCAACGGTTCGAAAGATAACCCCCATGCCTTCCGGTACCGTCATGCTGCGCAAAATTTCACGAAGACGCGATCGTTCTTTGGGGTCCTCGATTTTCCGTGAGATCCCGCTTTGACTGCCGAATGGATAAAGAACGAGATAACGACCTGGGAGACTAATGTTGGTTGTGATTTTAGGTCCTTTGGTGCTGATCGGTCCCTTGGTCACTTGAACAATTACTTCTGTGCCGGGAGGATACAGCTTGGGAATATCGTCCATGGTAGGATGATATTTACTTTCTCGACTAACACTTTTCTTGCTCCCTTTAGTTTCGACCGCTTCGAAAGTTGTGTCGGCGGATTCTGGAATAATATCCCAGTAATGGAGGAACGCGTTTTTTTCAAAGCCGATGTCGACAAACGCGGCTTTAAGTCCGGGCTCCAGATTTTTAATGCGCCCCTTAAAGAGGCTGCCTACAATCCGTTGTTCGGTGGTGCGTTCGATATGGAATTCTTCGAGCCGCCCACTTTCGAGAAGAGCCACTCTTTTCTCCAGCGTCTCCGCATTAATGATAATTTCTTTGTTCGTTGATTTCTTTTTTGAAAAAATGAATTTAAGCATAAAGTTTTAATAAGGTTTCCGATGTAACCACACACTCTGCAATAATCCGAGAGCAATCATACAAACAATGACGAAAGATCCGCCATAACTCATCAAGGGCAGAGGCACGCCTACGATGGGCAGAATTCCAAGGGTCATTCCCACATTTACAAACACATGAAAAAAAATTAGAAAAACCGATCCAGAAGCTAGTAACATACCTAATGTATCCCGCGCTTTTGTAGCAATCTTTATGCCGCCAAGCAAGAGGATGCTGTAAAGAGCGATTAAAACGGATCCTCCGATGAATCCTGTTTCCTCAGCAAATACCGCAAAAATAAAATCGCTTGGCGCCACCGGACGAGGAAGATATCCTCCATGAGTCACATCGCCTTTTGTCCAACCTTTTCCAGTCAGACCGCCACTTCCAATCG
>CAYVFJ010000019.1:0-2884 GCA_964450905.1 uncultured Verrucomicrobiota bacterium | reverse complement strand
AATCATTTCTTTCAATCGGTGACGTGCGCCTCTGAACTCATCTGTTCCGTTCAGCCATTTCTGGAATGCTTCATCCGGCCACATGATGGAATTACTGAATTGATCCAAACTAAAACGCAAGTTCAACTTATCAGAGAGTTTGAACAGATCCATTTGATCGCTTCCGTTCATATATTGAAGTTTTCCGGCGCCGATTCGGTCATCAATAATTTTGCTCAAAATTGTTTTCTTCTCAGCAAATTCGGAATCATTCCATCTTTCAATTGCGCCAAGATTCGGACGGTCCCCAATAAATTCAAAATTCGATTTATCATTTTCAAGCAGCCACCAATTTTTATTCAACAAATGCAAAAGCGCCAAAAAGCGTTCGTGTTCCTCATTTAAGTAAACAAAATGCGGTAGAAACGGCACAGTGCGGTCATTTGGCTTTAAGGTTCTCACCCAAGCTCTGCGCAACCGAATTTCGCGTCCATAAATATCACCCTCCCACGGAATATCCATGGGCTTTCCATCCAATTTGTCCATTAACCGAAATCCCAACTTGCTCATGTGCTCATCATAAATCAATTGCGCAACGCCACGCTTGAGCGGTTTTTCATTGTTCTCCGGATTTCCGGGCCATCTTTTGGCAACATCTTCGGCTGCAGGGCTGATGATTCTTTCAACTCCGCTCATTCGGGCATAACGTTCAAACGCAAGGCGGTTGACCCACCTCCAGTCGCGATACTTTTCTTTGTATAGGCCATTCATATGGCGGTAACCATCACTTTGCACTTCCGCTACAACGAGTGTTTTCTTACCGCCGATGAACCTGACATAGAACCGGTCATAGTTGATAGCGTCAAGAGCGTGACTATGATCTGGACTTTCTTGTTCCGCAAAAAATACAAAAATTTTAGCATCCGGAAGGACGCCGGGCATCTGTCGCGTCGCCGAATAAGGAACAGTCCTGACCCTGCCCGGAAACATGCGAATGGGAAGGCCGTTAATCACAATTTGTTCAGAAGTTGGCTCAAGATAAACGGAGGGCAATCTCATGGGGTCTATGTCATTTTCGATAAGACCCAACCATCTGTTTTCCAATTCTACTCTATCAGCTGAATTTTGAATGGAACCTAAAATGGGACCCAACAGGTCAATAAACTGAGGATGAATCTGTGCGGGAAATGAAGCAATGAGAGTGTCGATGTCATTGGTTGTAATTAACTTCAAGCGAAAAAGTTCGTCGAGTACTCTTCTTAAATATTCGACGTCAAGATTGTATTGATATTTTTCGTCCAATGAGAGCCGTTCAAAAGATCTTGAAAAAGTGGCTTCGGCAATCGTTTTGATAAATTCAAGAACATCTTCATGTCTCAGATTGACAACGGTATCGATAAAATTGAGCCGTCTGGAAAAAAATACATTGCTCGTTCGCGGCTTAAAGAGCTCCGCGGGCCGCGCAACACGGGCAAGTTCAAGAATTGGTTCTCGGGCAAGTTTAAGAATTGGTTCAATTGAGAAAGCCTTTGAATCTGGATCTGTTCTGGAAATAAAAGCAAGTAAGGGGATAAGCATCTGGATCATTTTTTCCCGCTTCTTAGGATCATGTTCCACATCCATTAATTGCCCATTCAGCGCATCGATGATTCCAATCCTCTGGCTTCTTGAAAGTTCGAAATCAAGAATCAGGTCCAATACAATGCCAAATTCATTTTCTGATCCTGTCACAATTCCTATTTTGATGACTTCAGCGAGGATATCTTCGTCCTTGAGAAGAGGTTTCAGTCTTAATTGCCGAAGCGTTCCATAGCGCACATTCTCATCCGTGCTGGAGAGAGCTGCCATTATTTTTTCCTTCTCGCCTTCTACGCGCGCTTCAGAACGAACGGCTGCACTGAGACGGTCAAAAACGGCCTTCTCACCATAAGTATCCCGCCATTGCCTGAACCGTCTTTTGTAGGCGGAAGTTAAAAGATTGTCGGAAGGATGATCCATAATATTTTTTTGGATTGCTTGATAGGTTTCTCTGACTTCATGGGTAAAAACCGAAAAAGCGAGATTTGTGGACTTAAGATCCATTTCAGGTGCTAAAAATTTGGAGAATGCATTAATCGACTGAATTCCAAGATTGATCATGTCATGGGCGCTTTGTTCCAGAGGTTTAGGAGTGCCTCGACGAATGCTAAAATCAGTCTGATCACGATCAGGTACGGTTGTATCATCGAAATCATTGGCCCATGAAAATCCCACAAGGTTCGGGTTTTGAAGTGCATCTTCTAATTGCGCACCGACGCCAATCGCAATCCCGATCACTTGCCCGAGCTGTAGCGCTGCTTTTGCCAGCATTCTTTCAGATGTATTTTGATTTGCTTCATAAATTCTCTGAACATCCTCATTAGTAATGAAAATACTTTTGGAGGAACTTACTTCTTGATAGGTTTCGCCATAAGCTTGGAAAAGATCCCGATAATAAGTTTGAAATTCATCAAAATCCTGTCCTGTGTCGTTGGCGAGCCATTGCCATTTAACATTTGAACGAATATCCGATGGCGTCCAAATCTGAAGTTGAGCCAGCCACCGATCGCGCACTATCTCTTCGACGGTCCAGTCAAGTGTCCAATCTTTCATAAACTCAGGAGTATAGTGAGGATAAGATTTCTGAAAATATTTTTGGAGAAGCGCTTTTGTTTCCTCCTCCCCGTGCTTTTTGGCATACATTGAAAGATATTCTTGAACTGAAAGAGATTTTCCTTGATAAGGAATTTGATCAACTTCAACGATTTTCAAGGGCATTGCAATTTCAATGGGTTTGCCAAGCGCTTGGACGGCAAATTCTTGGAGGCGAAGCGCCCGGGTCATTTCGCGAATCGCAGGGCCTTCCAATTGTCCAAATTGAAACCAG
>CAYVFJ010000018.1:0-2516 GCA_964450905.1 uncultured Verrucomicrobiota bacterium | reverse complement strand
TTCTATGTCCAAACAAAAATTACAGCTACGGCACCTAAATGATTTCACTTTGCCAAATTAACACCGTCTTTCCCGTCGACTTTACGATCTTAATTCGGTAAAAAAAAGGCACTTCCACCGATGCCAATGTGGAAAATAACACCCTCTTTTTCTTGAGTCCTTTCTATGTAGGGAAGCGAGAGCAACCTCTCTTTTTCCAGTTTTTGATTTAAAACTGTAGATTTAAGCATGCTATTGGTATCTTGTTATGCAAAAAGTATGCTTTATGCACAACACAGATAGTGTATTGTGGATAAAAGCAAGTCAACAGATAATTTAACAGAAATTTCGGAAGGTACAAAATGCCTTAGGTGGTCACCCATTAGCTACACTTGTCAATCAGGGAAAACACGTTACGTATTCCAATCCGCCGCGGCGGACTGAAATCTTCTGAGGAAAAAATTTAAAAGTTTTGAGCTGTTTCGAGCTTTTCATATTTCTAACTGCTCTTTTTATGAAGCTATAAGCAGTCAAGGGGTTATAGGAAAAAGGACACTCTATCATGATGTCAACAATTCTTGGTGTTTTGATGGAAAACAAAAATAAATGTCTGGTTTTTTCTATGATCGCCTGAGTTTATTGAGTGAAGATAGAAAAACGACTTATTTTCGATCAGTATGACATTTAATAAAAGATTTATTTGCTTTTTTGTAGACAGGATTTTTAAAAGTGGTAATGTGCAGACTTTTGGAATGGTGTGGTTTAGGAAAAATTAAAAATTTGAAATAAAAAGAATCTCACACGCATGAAGCGTAGAGAAAATCAAAGGAATGATTTATGAAATTGAAAATTAGTTTGTTATGGGTGGTTTTAATTTTTGGAATGGCTTTATTGGATATTCAGATTCAAGCGCAGGATCGTGGAGGGAGTGGGAGTAGCGGAGGGCCAGTTCATCATATTCCGCCACCACCGATTCCTGAGTTTCCTCACACACCGATTTTACCGAGTATTGTGGATGGCGGATATCTTCCTGGAGGGGGAGGAGTCGATGGGAGTGGACATTCCACTTACACTTTACCGATTCATCTTCCTCCTGGACGTGGCGGAATGGCCCCATCCGTAGCGTTGGGCTATAGTAGCGGAGGTGGAAATGGGTTGGAAGGGGTAGGTTGGTCATTGAGTGGTTTATCGCAGATTACACGGTGCGGGAAGAGTATTGCTATTGATGGGCGCACCGATGGCATCGATTTTGATGATCACACAGATAATTTTTGTTTAGATGGACAAAGGTTAATCAAAGTACCTGCTGAGCATGGAGGAGGAGAAGGGGGATATCGAACGGAAGAGAATCCTTTTGCGCGAGTGGTTTTTGACCCAGGAAGCAATAAGTGGACGGTTTGTAGTAATGGTCGGATTATCGAGTATGAACCAATTCTAGCCCATCGTGTTCTTTTTAAATATGATCCAATCCCGGGTTTGTGTAGCGATGCACCAATCCCAAGTACTGGCAGTATAACTCCAGTCACTTTGCTGTGGGTCATTAGCGATGTGAAAGATATCGATGGTAATTATATGAAGTACCATTGGCTTAGAAAATCCAATGTTAATCCGCCGTATGAGACATGGTTTTTACCGGATTTCATTGAATGGACGGGATCTGAAACCAACGGGGATCTGCCGAGGCGTCGTCTGACTTTTGAATATGAAACTCGTCCGGATCCGATGTTTTATTACGTGAATGGAGTACGAGTGGAAACGACATCGAGATTAAAAAGTTTAAAGGTCGACGCTCCTGGGCTGATTGGATTTTTGGATTTATGGAGCACGGTGAATGTATGGAATTACACGTTGGAATATCATCAGAGCACGGATACGGGTCGGAGTTTATTGGAGTCTGTGCGTTTATGTGATGCGAATGGGGACTGTTTATGGTCCAAGATTTTTGATTGGGCACAAGCTGTTGATTTAGAGTTTGATGCTGTTGATGTGAGTACGTACGACGAGTTTTTGTTTAGTTCTATAGGAATTCGATTGGATAGTCGATTTACGGTATTTGATATGAATCATGATGGGCTTGATGATCTCTTATATCGTTCTGCTTTACCGAGCGGTGAAAATCCTTTTGGAAAGGTTTATGCCAGATTGTCTACTCCTAACGCTCCATTATTTAATCAAGTTTTGGTAGATGAAAGCGAAATTGTTCAAGTTTTAGGGGATAAGTTGAGTTTGTCTCACTGTCGGCCGATTGATTCTAATGGAGATGGGGAACTTGAGTTATTTACTGGGCGTATGAAAGCTGCTGAAGGATTTGGATTTGGTCATCAGACATTTAAATATCATGAAGGAGCAGCCGGTGGGTTTCTTGCGGAAGATAATTTTACGTTTAAGAGCATCTCTTCCTTTCCTTTTCTGCCTCATGCGGAATTTACGGATTTCGATGGGGACGGGAAGATCGATAAGATGGATTATGATACTTTTCCTTTTCCATCACCAGACATGAAAATGCATCTAACAGATGGAGGGACGCTGACGACACC
>CAYVFJ010000017.1:0-5146 GCA_964450905.1 uncultured Verrucomicrobiota bacterium | reverse complement strand
TCGTTGACAACGAATGCCACTGGATCAACCACGATCAACGGTGGTGGAATCACAACAACCGGTGTGCAAACTTATAATGACGCGTTAATTTTAGGTGCGGATACTTTGTTGACTGGGACAAGCGTTACATTGGCTGCGGTGGATGGAGCAATTGGGGGCGAGAATTTAACGATTGCTGGGAATGCGGATTTAAATGGAACGATTGGGAGTAGCGGAATTCTTGGATCGCTCACGGTGAGTGGAACTGGAACGACGACGACAACAATCAATGGAACTGTGGCTGTATCAACGGCTGGTGATCAGACTTATGATGATGTGACGTTATCGAATGGAGCGGATGTAACATTTAATGTGGCGAATGTGACGATTAATGGCACTTTAGATGGATCTGTTCCGAATGCTACTGAGACTGAAACTCTTACGATCAATGGGAATAGTTCCATCAATTCCGTTGGTTCAGATTTGGAATTTTTGATTCTCAATGTGCCTGTCACAGTTGCAGTTGGAGGAGGATTAGATGATATTCTTAATCCTGATCTATTGGGTAGTGTGGAAAACACGCGGAATATTGTGTTGTTCGATCCAACAATAGGAATTCAACAGCAATCACAAAATGTCACGATTGGTTTTGCAGGAGCTCCAGCGGGTGGGGGAGTGGTGCCTCCTGGCGGTGGTCCATTGATTGTGATTCCTCCTGGTGCAGATGAAGAGATTGGCACCGGAGATGGACCGGAAGGTAATATTGCAGGTTCTTCGAGTTACGATATCTATGCTTCGCCACCTCCAGAAAAGATTCGTTTGCCTCAGACAAAACGAACAGGCATTGAATTTAAAACCGGAGAGATTTCTGTTCGCTAGTGATTTTCTTCAAGCTTGGCTTCATTGACTTTATCTTCCCTCACAACAACTTGAATCACTCCTGAATCGATATTTTGTTCAGGAATGTTAAGATGAATGGTCGGATGATGATTTTTAAGGCAAAAAACGATCACATCTTGGGTTAATTTATTTAGGGATCCTGCATCAACTGGTTTTCCTAAATAACTTTTCATCAGTTTATCAAAGGCAGATGTCTTTAAAAGTTGAATGTCTTCTGCCTGAATGCCTACCATCCCAGAACGGCCCTCTTTAATCACTCTTTCTCCACGATTAATGAAGACCAATCCTTTGAGTTCGTTAAGCAACAACCCGTCATCCACCGCTATTTCAATCACCGCTTTCTCAGAAAACTCAGCTTTTTCATGGTCTTGTCCGTAAACAGACCATGAAAAACCAAGGAAGAAACATCCTAAACCAAGGAAGAGATAGCCTACAATGGGATATAAAATTTTATTCATTTTGCGAGTCCTTTTTATTGTTACATTTCATTTAAGGAAGCCACCATCTTTGTTGATGTAGCTTCAGTATAGATATGTCCAATGACTCCAATTTCCGGACAAAATTCTTTAAGTTAAAGGGAAGGCTGTTGAGATCACATCGGACGCGAACACCGACAAATCGACCCTCCTTAGAATCGTGATGAGCGTTTTCTACCGCTTTTCAGTTTGGATTTTTAATTCATGCAACTGTCGAGGTTCCACTTCTCCTGGGGCTCCGGTCATGAGGTCTTGAGCTTTTGCATTTTTTGGGAAGGCAATGACTTCACGAATATTTTCTGTTTCACAAATAATGGCCACAATCCGATCAAATCCCAAAGCAATTCCGCCGTGAGGTGGGGCGCCGTATCCTAAAGCTTTCATCATATATCCAAAACGTGATTCAGCAATTTCTGGAGGGATTTTTAGCACTTCTTCGAAAACAATTTTTTGAACTTCAGGTTTATGAATTCGAATGGAACCCCCACCTAATTCTACGCCATTGAGAACAATGTCGTAATGTTGACCTCGAACTTTGCATGGGTCGGATGTGAGAATGGGAACATCTTCTTTCACAGGAGCTGTGAAGGGATGGTGTGTGGCGCCATATTTTTGAGTTTCGTGATTCAAAGTGATTAGTGGAAAGTCAACTACCCAAAAGAAGTCATAAATATTTTTTGGAACGGTCAGTTTACCTAATTTTTGCAGCATACTTGCAACGGTAAGCCGAAGACGTCCAAGAACTTCACAAGCTGAAAGCCATTGGTCGGCTGCAAACAAAATTAAATCTCCTTCTTCCACCTGAAGTCTTTCCTTGAGGACCGCTTTTTCTGTCTCGCTAAAAAATTTGACGATGGGAGATTTCCATGTGCCTTCTTCTGCTTTGATCCATGCCAAACCTTTGGCTCCTGCGGTTTTGGCTTGTTCCGTGAGTTGATCGATTTGTCCTTGAGTGACACAGGCTAAACCTTTTGCGTTGATGGCCTTGACCACGCCTCCTGCTGTGACAGCATTTAAAAAAACTTTGAAAGAGCTAGATTTAAAAACATCGGTAAAATCTTTTAATGGCATGCCGAAACGTCGATCGGGTTTATCTGAACCATAGCTATCCATGGCGTCATGATATTGGATTCGTTCAAAAGGGATGGGCAACTCAAGATGGAGCACTTCTTTCCAGATTCGTTGAAACATGCCTTCAATTAGGATGTAGATATCTTCTCGTTCAATAAAAGACATTTCGAGATCGATTTGGGTAAATTCAGGTTGACGATCGGCTCTTAAATCTTCATCACGAAAGCAGCGGGCAAGTTGAAAATATTTTTCAATGCCTGCGACCATCAGAATTTGTTTAAACTGTTGAGGGGATTGTGGCAGGGCATAGAAAAGGCCGGGGTTGGTGCGAGATGGGACCAGATATTCACGCGCGCCTTCGGGTGTGCTTTTGAAGAGAATGGGGGTTTCAATTTCTAAAAAACCTTGTTCATCAAAATAATCTCGAACGGCTTTTGCAGATCGATGTCGTAAGCGCATGTTTTTAGCCATCTGCGATCGGCGAAGATCAAGATAACGATATTGAAGCCGCAAGTCTTCGTTTACATTTTCTTCATCAAGAGGGTAGGGGGGCGTTGCGGATGCGTTGAGGATTTCCAGTTGAGTTGCTTTAATTTCGATTTCACCAGTCAAAAGTTTTGAATGAACGGTGCCTTCAGGTCGTGAGACGACTTCTCCATGGATTTGCACCACATCTTCGGAACGAAGATCATGAGCTTTGGATAAGATTTGTGGATCCAAAACAATCTGAATGATCCCTTCGCGATCTCTTAAGTCCACAAAAACTAGCCCGCCATGATTGCGTCGGCTATTCACCCATCCGGAGAGTGTGATCAGCTGTCCGACATCTTTCTTTCGTAATTGGGCACAATGATGAGAGCGGTAGGGATTCATGGTAAAGACAGTTAGAAGTTAAAAATTAGAAGTTAGAAGTGATCACCACTAAGGAGTGACAAGATAGTTAGAAATTTAAAGCAGATGGAGCAATGATTTTAAGCAGATGGGATTGGATCTCCGCAACATGAATTTCTTTTTCTTCGCGTGTTTGCATATTTTTGAGTTTGACAATACCCCGTTGCCATTCTTCCGGGGCAATCACGATCGCGTATTTTGCTTCGCGTTGGGAAGCGGTTTTAAACTGTTTCCCAACGGAGGTTTCTGTGAATGGATATTCCACAGACCATCCGGCGTCACGCAACTGGTGCGCAAGTGAAAGCAGCGGTGAACGTAATTTTTCGTCGATCAAGATGAGATAGAGATCGATCGACGGGAGAAGTTTGGATGGCCATAAATGGCGTTCGCTCAATAATTCGCTAAGAACCACATCTCCCATGGCAAACCCGACAGCCGGCATATCCACGCCACCTATTTTTTTGATCAGATGATCATAACGTCCACCACCACAAATGGAACGCAACGTTCCTTTGCAATCGAGCGCTTCGAAGACGATGCCTGTGTAATAAGCTAGCCCTCGAACGATCGTGTGATCAAATTTCACGTAGTCGCTTAGTCCCATGATGTCAATCCATCCAAAAAGACATTGTAAAGCAAGAATCCGCTCAGAGACTTTCTCCGAGGAATCGTATTCGGAGGCAATCTCCATGAGATTCTTTTTTTGAAAGAGAGAGAGAACTTGATCTGCCTGTGAGGATTCAATTCCATCTTTGACCATGATTTCTTTGATCTTTTCAGGAGAGCCACGTGACCATTTATCTACAGCCGTGAAGACGATTTTATGAGCGTCGTCACCGATGATTCCGATCGCGTCAAAGAGCGCGTTGAGAAGAAGTCGATCATTGACATGCACTTGAAAGTCGGAGGAAGTTAATCCAAAAGCTCGAAGAGTGTCGATCGCTAGAGCAACGACTTCCGTATCTGCTGAAATATCGCTTTCACCAAGAATATCGAAATTAAGTTGGTAAAATTCTCTTAATCGTCCGCGTTGTTGTCGTTCATAACGAAAAAATTGAGGGGTAGAATACCAACGAATAGGTTTGGGAAGAGAGTGTCCTTTATTTGCAATCATACGAGCAAGGGAAGGGGTCATCTCTGGTCGTAGAGAAACATCGCGTCCACCTTTATCCACGAAACAATAAAGTTGTCCCATCAGTTCGTCACCGCTTTTTTTGCGGTAAAGATCGGTGTTTTCTAAAAGAGGCCCGTCGTAAGCAGAAAAACCATATCGATAAGCGGTTTGCCGCCATTTGTTGAAAATATAATCTCTCCGTGCTGCGTCTTCAGGGTAGAAATCGCGAAAACCAGGTAATGGGTTTAGCTCCATAAAATTAAAAGATATCAACCCTCTGTCTGGAGGTTTTCTAGGAATCCGGGGAGATTAACCTCGCTCAATCCCTTCCGAGTCAGACGGATTAAGGAGGATAATGCAAAAGACTCAATGAGAAGTAATGATCTCTTTTTCCGTGGTTAATGGAGATGGATTTTCTTCTGCAGCAATTTTTTCGGATAGCTTGATCACATCAGCTCGCAACTGTTTGCCTGCCTTAAACTTAACAACCGCGCGTGAAGGGATGAGCACATCTTTTTCTGGAGCATTGGGGTTGCGTCCAATTCTTGCTTTACGCAGTTTAATTTCAAAAACTCCAAAGTTGCGCAATTCAATGGTATGCCCTTGAGCGAGAGATTCAGCTACAATATCGAGCAAACGCTGAACAACCGCTTGCACATCTTGCTGAATCATACCGGTATCATTACTGATCCGAACAATGAGGTCACGTTTCATC
>CAYVFJ010000016.1:0-7493 GCA_964450905.1 uncultured Verrucomicrobiota bacterium | reverse complement strand
CCACAATACGCACACTGTGAGAGGGCTCTTCTACTTTGCTAAGCGCTTTGGCGAGTGTTGCATGTTTTTCTGGATAATCATAGAGAATGAGACGATAGGCCGCTTTATCAGCGACTAATTTTCCTTCTGGAGAGACAATATGACGAGCTACTTCCTCAGCTGCCTCAAAATCGGAAAGCCCTAGCGGATAAATTTCAACGACCATTTTATCTGCAGCTCCGTATAGGAGCGAACTCAGAATAAAGAAAAAAAAGGGGAGACATCTTCTTTTCACCATATTAAGATCACGATACATGAGTTCCATAAAAAAGCCAATCCACTAGTCTTATTGTAAAAATATTCTTGTGATAAAGGTTTCTTACATGGTTTTGATTTATGCCTTTGTCCAAGGGTTATTGCACAGTTTGGAGCCGAGTCATGCTAAGGCCGTTCTTGCTTCTTACTTTTTGAATCGGAAGAGAACGGTATTCGAAGCCTTTGCCTTCGCGTGGGTCGTCACCGTTGCTCATACTTTGACTATTTATTTGCTTACATTAGCGGGGTATCTTGTAGGTTCCCATTTTCATAGCGAACAAATGGAGCAGTGGGGTGAGAGAATGGGAGGGCTGCTGATGATAGGAATTGGGATATGGATGTTTTGGAATGAGCGAAGCGCTGGATTCCATAACAAAAAATTATGTTCGCATGATGACTCACATGGACACTTCTTCCATCATCATCATTATTCTCATGATCACCCTGCGCCATCCTCTCTTCGAGAGATTTTTGTGTTAGGTTTTTGTAGTGGAGCAATTCCGTGCATGAGCGGAATGACCGTGATGATAGTAGCCTGGGGAACCTCTTCGTTATGGTCTGGATTGTTGATCGTGGCCATTTTCAGTATGGGATTAGGGTTGGTCGTTCTCGTGATGTGTCTGATGATGCAACAAATGGCTAGTCTGATGGATCGTTATTGGAAAAACAACGAACGGTGGAATCGTTTTTTACCAGTGCTTAGTTCCATCATTATGTTTATTGTCGGAGGATGGATCGTGATTCATAGTTTTTCTGAAAATTCTCACTAAAAACTACTCATGCGTGAAAAAATATTAAAGACCATTCCTTACTTTCTCGTTACTTTAGCGGCCGTAATGGCATTTTTGTATGAACCTATACAGCATACAGAATTTCGTCCAAACCCACCTGCTGCAAATTCTTCCTTAACTAGTCGTCCGTCCGTAGAGCCTAAACAGGATTTTCAAAAGCAATTAGAATCTCTTCCATTCAAGACTTCCTCTCAAAATCAAACTCTTTCCTCCGATCTTCCTCCATCCGTTCCTGCTGTTCCAGTTGAAGTGCCCCCTTCCAAGCCGCCAGAAGAAGAGGCTGCCGTTCAGGTGATTAGTTCTGGGCCCACCACTTTCAAGCAGATCGCTCTCACTTTCGATGACGGACCTAAACCTAAATATACTTTGAAAATTTTAGATATCTTGCGTGAAAGAAATGTGAAGGCCACTTTCTTTGTTCTCGGCGAATGTGTCAGACTTCATGGATGGATCTTGAGACAAATCGTGGCTGAAGGTCATGAGATTGGGAATCATACTTATTCTCATCTTGTGTTAAAATCTAAAAACACAACCGAAGAAATGATTGAAGATGAAATTACACGCACGCAGAATGAAATTAAAAATTCGATTGGCTATGAAACCTTTTTGTTTCGTCCTCCCTACGGCGCTTTTCGTCCCCAGACAAAGTCCATTTTTCATGAGCATCATTTTGCTGTGATTCTTTGGTCGATTGACACTCAAGATTGGCGATCTAAAAATTCTGACCAGATTTTTCATGCGATAGTCGATCATGTGCGAAATGGCTCTATTATTTTGTGTCATGACATTCAGAAGGCCACCATGGAAGCTTTGCCTAAGATTTTAGATGCTCTGTTAGACGAAGGCTATGAATTCACGACGGTAAGTCAGCTTTGCGGCCTGCCGCCCTTAAAATTGGTTTCGAATACGGCTAAACCTTAGGCAGTTAAGAGCCACGCAAAAAAATTAATACTCCAAAATCTTTTCTTCTTTTAAAAACTTGAGAATTCGAGCGGCGGCTTCATGAGGTGAGGTTTCTACGTATGGATTGCCTTCTGATTTTTTGGCTCTCCCTTTTGAACCACCCGCCATCAAAGCTGCCATCCGTTCGCTTGCGGACATGGCGCTAGACGGAATATAAAGTTTTTTTGGACGCGGCTTAGCTTTTTGACGGCCTGTTTCTTTTACATCACTTGCCATCTTTTCCAATTCTTTGTGGTCCAATTTCAGGTCGGCCAGTTGATACTCATGTATTTTTACTCGCCGTGCTTTAGCAAAAGCAGAATAACGAGGTGTGGCAAAGGAACGGCTTACAGAAACAACCGCAGGACATGGAGCTGTTAAAATTTGGCGATCTCCTCGCTCAATCAGGCGCTGAACAATCACTTGCTTTTCTTTAACTTCAATCTCTATCGCGCCTGGAACGATGGGAAGATTTAAAAATTCTGCTAACACATACGGCACAAATCCGGTAGCAGAACTGCCCTCCGCTTTTTCACCACAAAAAATTAAATCTGGCGAAAGGGGACGAATGATTTGTCCTAACAACCATCCTACTTGAAGAGGTTCAAGCTGATCTATTCCATGATCCATCACACGAATTCCTTCGTCTACACCTAATCCAAGATAAGCACCGAGCGTAGAATCCTGAATATTGCCAATGGTTATGAGAGTGATGTGACCATGATGTTGTTCTTTCAATCGAACGGCCGCTTCAACGGCGCGTTCGTCACAGGGATTAGGGCCTTCTGGAAATATCCCCTCAGATACTGTAACAATAATCTTCATGCTGGAGATGAAAGATATTTATCACATCCAAAATTCATTTGCGACTGATAAACCTAAAAAGAAACCAGACGGTTCAAGATATCATTTGACGATAAAAACTGTAGTACTATACTACATTTATGACTTCAACAAAGCTAACAGGTTACCTCAGCTTGCGTTCTCTGCCTCCTTACTTGGAGCAGAAAATCCTAACGGAAGCAAAACACCATCACACAAGCAAATCTCGGATCGTTATCGATGCTCTACAAGAAATATTTAAACTTCAACCTTCAAAAAAACGCCGACCAAAAGTCCGTCATTTTTTTGGACACATGAACCAAGAAGATTTAAGAGCGCTAGAAAAGAGCTTTAAAGAACAACGATCCATTGATTGGGAAATGTGGAAATGAAACTTGTTTTGGATACGAGTGGTTACATTTGTTGTGAGCAACTTCACGCAAAAGGGCTGCGTCTTCTTGAACAAGCAGATCGGCTTTATCTTCCAATGATAGCTTTAGGTGAATTGCTTTTAGGATTTCGTGCCGGAACAAGATATTTAGAAAATCGTAAACGTTTGGAATCTTTTCTTGAAACTTATCAAGTCGAGATCATAGAAATTGATGTAAAAATTACTGAAAAATACGCGATTTTAGGTGACATTTTAAGAAGAAAAGGACGCCCCATTCCTACCCATGATCTCTGGATTAGCGCTTGTTGTCTTCATGTCAATGGAACTCTATTAACTGCGGATCGACATTTTCTAGAAATAGAAGGTTTGCATATTGAACTATTAAATCGGTAACTGAATGATGGATGGGGTGAGCGGTTACCCTTTTTTATGTTTCACGCACGACAGCCCAGGCGTATGGTGGAAATGATTTGAAATTACTTTGATCTTCAGCTAAGGATGTCCCCTATCGTATGACAAAAATCCAAAATATCCGAGCACGCGAGATTCTAGATTCACGAGGAAATCCCACTGTGGAAGTGGAAGTCACCTTGTCTTCGGGCGCGGTTGGACGAGCTGGGGTTCCTTCCGGCGCGAGCACCGGCGAACATGAAGCATGGGAATTACGCGATCAAAATCCTCGTCGTTACCTTGGCAAGGGCGTTCTCAAGGCGGTGGAAAATATTCATAAAAAAATAGCTCCTGCTCTTGAAGGTCATGATGCCCTGAATCAACCTGCTTTGGACGCGCTCCTTTTAAAACTGGATGGCACCAAAAATAAATCTCGGTTAGGCGCCAACGCGCTTCTAGGTGTTTCTTTGGCATCCGCACATGCGGCGGCCAGCGCTTTGGGAATTTCTCTCTTCAAATACTTGGGTGGACCCAATGCTAAAGTATTGCCCATCCCCATGATGAACATTCTCAATGGCGGCGCTCATTCGGATGCGCCCGTTGATATCCAAGAATTTATGATCATGCCTCAGAGAGCTTCTTCATTCCGTGAAGCTCTTCGAATGGGAACAGAAGTTTTTCATGCCTTAAAAAGTGTCCTTAAAGATCGGGGCCTTTCTACCGCGATTGGAGATGAAGGCGGTTTTGCGCCAAAGTTAAAATCCAATATCGATGCTTTAGAAGTGATCGCGATTGCTGTTAAAAAGGCAGGTTACCAATTTGGAAAAGATATTTTCATAGCCATCGATGCGGCGTCCAGCGAGTTTTATGATAAAAATTCTAAGAACTATATTTTCAAGAAATCAGATCGAACTTCCCGCACCTCCTCCGAAATGATCGGTTACTATCAGGATCTCCAAAAGAAATTTCCCATTGTCTCCATTGAGGACGGATTAGCCGAAAATGATTGGAATGGCTGGAAAAAACTAACGGAAAAGATGGGGAAAAATACTCAGCTAGTGGGAGACGATCTCTTTGTCACCAATACCGATTTTTTGAGAAAAGGCATCGAGCAGGGGATCGGCAATTCTATTCTTGTCAAAGTCAATCAAATCGGAACTCTTACCGAAACTTTGAATGCCATAGAAATGGCTCATCGCGCCTCTTATACAGCCGTGATCAGTCATCGTTCTGGTGAAACCGAAGATACCACCATCGCTGATATTGCAGTGGCAACGAATGCAGGACAAATCAAGACAGGCTCACTTTGTCGCACGGATCGCGTAGCCAAATACAATCAACTGCTTCGTATTGAAGAAGAACTAGGCAAAGAAGCTGTCTACGGAAGTCCATCTGTCAACCGTTCATAAATTTGCAGTTTTATTGGCTTGCCTTCTCCAATGATATATTTTATTATAAGTGCTTGACTTCATCTTAAGTTTTTTGTAGACAAGCGGGTACAACTTAACGAAGTTATTAAATAATTACTCCTATGAATAAAGAAATAACATCTCATTCTACGAACAGCTCCTCAGGGGTTGCGCCTATCTTGTCTTCTGCAGAGGACGGAACGATCCATATTCATCCATCAAACAGCCATCGTCCAATCAAACTCATCCCTTTTTCCACACGCGCTCGTAATGTTTTATCGGACATGGGAATCAAAGTGCTTGGTGATCTGAATGGCATTCGATGTCTCAATGTTCTTGAATCCAGAAAATGTGGTCTCAAGACTTATGATGAAGTTTTAAGAATATTGGAAATTTACGAACAACCGGACGGCACGCCTTCTCGAAACAACGCACCTCCCTTTTCCCAGGCAAGCCATCGAACCATTAGCATTCCTCCTGAAGCGGGTGGGTGGTCCATTGAACTGTTACCCTTGCCTATTCGGTTGCGCAAAGTCTTGCAAAAACTCAATTGCCATGTGCTTAGTGATGTGCATGGGTTTTCCTATAGTGTCTTGTCCGACATGCCAAACTGTGGTGTCCGCACCATTCATGAACTTCGAGAATTTTTATCGAGCACACGGCGTGGAGACTTTGGAAAACCACGTGAAGAAAGCGGCAAATCGCCGGCTCTATTTATCATCACAAAAATAGATGAATTTCTAGGCAGCCTATCTCCGCAATCTCGCGCGATTGTGATGGATCGTGCTGGAGCCAATGCCGATCCACTCACGTTGGTTACCATCGGCGAAAAATTTGATATGACTCGTGAACGAGCACGCCAGATTGTCAGCTTACACACCGGAAATATTCCGCGTTTTGGAGGTCCACCCTTTGTGCTGTGCTTTAAAGAATTTGTGGACGAATTGAATCAGAAAGTGTGGCCACTCACACCCTCTCTTTTGACCTGGCTATTAGGGGTCCATGCGAAAGAATGTTTATGTTCTCTCTCTTTTTACATTCGTCTTTTAGGTTGGCTAGAACCTAAACTGCCTGTTTGGCCCATTGGTCAAACTCCTGCGGCTTATCGAACTCCTGAACAAGAGAAGATCATTGCCCGACTCAAAAAATGGTTCCAAGGTAAAACTTCGCCGGTCGAATTTTCTGAAGTGTTTCGTGGAATTCAACAAGGTAATTTTCAATGCACAGCCTTTGAATTTCTGGATGCATTGCGTTATGCCGCAGAATTTGGCCTGATCATGGACGATCCTCAACATCCTCAGATGGTTCCTCCGGTTTTGTCCCCTCGTCGGTGGGCTCGATTTATTCTCTCCGGGAAAGATCTCAATTCTCTTCCAGAAGAAACCGTTTCTCGCGCCAAGGCTTTGAATAGTTCGCGTCGCTCCCCCAGTTCGCGTTACCGCCTGGCTCAAGTGATTTCCTTGTGACAAAAAAATCGGCGAAAATCGCCTCCCTCCTGGCCGATATCACTTTACCTCATGTTGCTCAAGGACATGAGGTTCGTTTTGATCCGCACTATTTGGGTTATTTCGAATGTTTCAACCGTCAGATGTATTATGAAGCACACGATGTTTTGGAAGACCTATGGCTTCAAACAAAAGATCATGACCATTTTTTCTATAAAGGATTGATTCAACTTGCAGGAGCTTTTGTTCATCTCAAAAAATCCAAATTAAATCCAGCTGCAAGACTTTTTCAATTGGTTTTAAAAAATCTTACCCCCTATTCTCCCACGTTCAAAGAGTTCGACGTCCATGAATTGATCCGTCGCGTCAAAACTTGGCTTTCTCTATTGGAAGATTCAAGTTATACAAAAAATCCGTACCATCCTGATAGCGCTCCTCAACTTCGCTTGAAGGAATAAAAAATTCCCCATGAAATTGTTGCCTACACTCATTTTCGTATTAGGCGAATTGGGGATAGGCACCGCCTTCTTTGTTTGCTTTCAATCGTCGACTGAAATTCGGAAAAGTTTTTTTTCTTTTCAATCCTGGTTAGTCGCCATTTGTTTTTGGATCATCACCTTGACCTCATGGAACCATCCCTTCTTTGCTTGGCTTTATTTTTCAATAGGCGCTTTAGCCATGATCGCCGCAAAGAAATTTTCCGAGGAATTTTTCAAACAGGGAAAGGTTTTTCTTCTATCGACAGCTCTTTTAGGACTAATCACTTTGATCACACAAAGTTGGATGGATGGACCAACCCTTTATTTCCGAGTGAGAACGATGATTCATTTTGTTGCAGGAACATTTTTATTTGGGTGGGCAAACGGGGCTATGATCCTGGGTCATTGGTATCTCGTCGATCCGGGTATGTCCGTCCACCCTCTCAAACGGATGGCCGCGTTGTTTATTGGGGCGGTCCTGGGACGGGTTCTTTTGGGCATTTGCACCTCAATCTTCGTTTGGAAAAGCT
>CAYVFJ010000015.1:0-5857 GCA_964450905.1 uncultured Verrucomicrobiota bacterium | reverse complement strand
CATGATTCTCGTTGCTCAATGTGCCTCTCAATAGTTCCTCATGCCGCAAGGACTTAGGAGCCGTAAAGAAATAAAGGTAGCAACCTAGCTTGTTCTTTTGGCATCTGGCAGCGTTGCGCGTCGGTCGCAGATCGCTGCGGATATGCTCCCATATGCCCCCTTCTTGCGCCTTGCCAGTTCCCAAAACTCCTACACCATCTTGCTACCTTTATTTCTTTACGCCTCCTAATAATGATAACGACATGAAATAATGATGATAGAATCTTCTGTCACCTTGTAAACGAGTCGATGTTCATCGTTGATTCGACGCGACCAATACCCTTTTAAATCGTGCTTTAACGCCTCGGGTTTACCAATCCCGCCAAATGGATCTTTTGCTGTTTCAGTAACAAGACGTCTGAGCCTTTCAAAAAATTTCTTATCCTGAGCAGCCCAATTTGTGAAATCATCAAAAGCTTGGGCATGAAATGTAACTTTCTTCATGCAAATGACTTTTGGTCTGGCTCCACCATATTTCGATCATTTTCCACATCGGTGATCGCTTTTAACAACCGTTCCCGGTTCGCCGGAGAGCGCAACAGATACGCTGCTTCGTCCACTTCACTAACCACGATTTCTACCTGTTTATGACGAAACGCTGTCTTTAAACTTTCTAGAAAGCTTTTGTCTAACTCATCAGCATTTGCGTGATAAATAGTATGCATAAGTTATCGTGCGACAAATATAGCGTTTCCTCTGAGTCATAGCAAATTCTATTGTGATGCACATCTAACTGCATTATGGGATGGAGGGCATATTAAATTTTGGTCGAAAAACACGAACGAATTTATTGAAAGAAGAAGGATTTTCGGCTCTGGAATTTCACGGCGCCGCCCGCATTCCATTCCTCTGGAAAGGCATGATTCTCGTTGCTCAATGTGCCTCTCAATTTCATCGAACAATCGACAAGACATGAGAGTTCAGACGTTTGACCCAGTTAGTGGAAGGACGTTCTGCGGTAATTAAAGGTATCTTTCTTTCAATGGCTGGAACAACAAAGGCAGCGTCATAAGCTGTCATATCATATTCCAATGCTATTTTTAAAATCTCTAGAGGATTAGGATCAAGAACGATAAGAGATGCTGAAAGATGGGTTTCCAAAATATCTCGCGCAAGAAGAACTTCAAGTTCCCCGCGTTTAACATAGGTTCGTAAGACATTTGTAAATTCGTAGTAATGAAGACGTGGAACATAGAGTTCGATCAACCCATTCATGAAACGTTGTTGCCATTCTCGAGCCTCCGCCGAGAAACGTTCCGGCAAGTACCACGCAATCAATACACTGGTATCGATCAAATAGGCTTTCATCGATGTTCACGATCATATCGCAAAAGATGTTGCGGACTTTCTCGTAAATGAAGGTTGTTAAGATGTGGTTCAAGTTTCTTCAGACGATCACGATAGGTTTGGGTTTTCTCTTGTTCCGCTTTGACTTGAACGAACAACTGAAGAGCTTCCTCTACAAGAGCTCGTTTGGTTTGGGCATAAGAATATTGTTGGGCTTCTTTCAAGAGGATATCATTAAGGACAATGTTTGTTCTCATACACTATGCCATACACCTTACACTTATCAGAGTCAAATTTTTCATCTTTGACTGATTGGCGAACAGAGATCACAGAGATACCATGTTTATCCAGCCATAGCATCTTTTGAGTCAAATGGATTTTTATGGTTCTGGATAGGCACTCACGACCAATACTACGTCTTATCGCACGATTCTAACATGGAATAGAGGACATATATTAAATTTTGGTCAAAAAACACGAACGAATTTATTGAAAGAAGAAGGATTTTTGGTTCAGGAATTTCATGGCGCGGATCGTATTCCATTCCTCTCGAAAAGCTTCAGAGGCGGAAGTCAATCATCGGGATGTGCCTTATCAATTCAACATCCGCGTTTAGCATGAGCGACGGTCTGGAAATGTCATAAAGCTGGCGGCTTGAAAATGAATGGAATGAATCTATAGGAAGTTTTAGGATTGCAGCTTTTTGAAAAACTGGCACATTACTCTCTCTATGTTTTCTCGTTTCTTTTCAGGCACACCCGAAGCTGTGGTCGAACGCAACTATTTAAAGGATTTGATTCATTACTGTGAAAAAAGATTGCGTCAGGATCGAGATCTTCTTTCTAAGAACCAGGAAATGGCTTTTCGAAAAGAAATCCAAAAAGCGCAAAATAGCTTCACCGCGAAAGAGCCTCATCCACTTCAAGTGGGCGAGGCTTTGGAGGAGGCCTGTCGTCGATGTTTTCTCTCTGTGGAACCTCCCTGGTTGCAAAAGGATTCTCATTCAGGATGGTTGCGGGAAAATGGAGAGGTCATTTTGGTTGCCATGATTGTGGCGTTTGCGGTTCGTGCCTTCTTTTTTCAGCCATTTAAAATTCCCACAGGCTCGATGCAACCCACTTTGAATGGAATTACCATTCGCGCGACAAAACCTCATGAGCTGACTTGGTGGTATCGTTTGATTTGTCGTCCTTTGTTTGGAGAACGTGTGGTGCATCTTGTGGTTGAGGAAGAAGGATCCTTCAATGGAATGCAAGCCGTCAAATTTGGCCCCCTGCATTACGGAGGTAAAAATGGATTCTTCAATTGGTTTCCAACGGAGGCAACGGAATTTACGATAGGCTCGAAAACTTATACTTTCCCTACGGACACTTCCAAATTTCAATCGGATGTGTTAAGGTCAGGTGTCACGGAACCTGGATCTCAACCACTCTTGAATCGAGGACGAACCTATCAAAAGGACGAAGTTTTGTTAAGCTGCGTGATTCAGACAGGCGACCAACTTTTCGTGGATCGTTGCACGTATCATTTTCGCAAACCTAAACGGGGAGACGTTTTTGTTTTTGAGACAGACGATCTTAAAGTGATTAATCCGGGACAATTTTATATTAAACGTCTTGCCGGCGTGCCGAACGATACCCTGGAGATTAAGGAAAGAAATTTATATCTCAACGGACAATTGGCAGAAGAACCTGGTTTTCAAAAAGTGATGTCCCAAAAGGATGGTTATCGAGGTTATGGTTATCTTTCATCTGATCAAAGGCGAGTGGACGGATTGGAAGGACCATTTTCGTTGGGAGATCGAGAGTATTTTGCTTTGGGAGACAATAGTTTTAATAGTGCGGACAGTCGTTTTTGGGGAACCGTCCCTTATAAGAATATCGTCGGTCGCGGTTTTTTTGTCTATTGGCCGTTCACACGTCATTTTGGACGTGTGGATTAAAAAAGACAAAGGGGTAGAGCATGAAGAAAAACTTTCAGATTATTTCGCACAGAGTTCACAGAGAACACAGAGAAAAAAAGGCTTAAATCTCTGCGACCTCTGGTGCGAGATCTTTCTTTAAAATTTAAAATATCTTTTGCTAGGAATTTTGTAGCTTATTTATCTCCAATGAGTTACGTGTATCAGGATGGTGTTTTTTCAAATCAAAATCATGGGTAAAAAAAATGGCTTGCGGGTGGTTCGTGTTTGGTGTTGCATGGTATTTGTTTGGGGGCATATTGCCTTACCGGTAGGTTCTCTGAAGGCGGCTCCTCCAGAACCGGAGGTTCAAGAAGAATCTCCAGCAAAACCTTCGCTGCCAGTTTCTCTACCACCATCTCCCGCTCCACTGCCAGCGTCTCCCCCGATTCCTTCGATTCCACCAAAAAGGTCGCCTCCAAACAGATCGCTTCCAAATAAGCCCGCTGTTTCTGGTTTACCTGAAAAAATAGTTGGCTCTGAAAAATCTTCCGGAAAAGAGGAAGACAAGCTTATTCCAGAAATAAACTGGACCAGCGCTACTCTGGATCAAGTGATTCAAACGTATTCAGAACTCACGGGTCGAATTGCAATTCGAGGAGCGCTTCCTCCTGCTCAACGGTTCGTCTTGCAGACCAATCAACCTCTTCCAAAAGAAGATGTGATCAGCGCGATTCATAACATTTTGTCGGCTCAAAACATATCCATTTTGCATTTGGGAGATAAATTTTTCAAGATCGTCGGCTCTCAACAGGTCAAGAAGGAAGCCATCGAGATTTCAAATGGCGGTGGAAAACTTTCTTCAGTGGATCAAGTGAAAAGTCAGGTGTTTCATTTATCTTATGTTGATCCAGAAACGATTCGCACCATGGTTCAACAATTTACTCGTGACCCAGCCATGACCGCTCTTCCAAGGTCCAACAGTATTCTCATTGTGGACAACGAAGCGAACTTGGTTGAGATCGGTAAACTGATCGAACAGATCGATCGTCCGTCGGAGGCAAAAGTTGAAATTAAGTTTTATCAATTAAAAAATGCCAAAGCAAAAGAAGTGATTGCTCAGATCAACGAACTTTTAAGCGCCTCTTTGGGAGGCACGCAGCCAACCAAAAATCCCGCTGTTCCACAGCTTCCTCCAGGAATGCCGCCACCTCCTCCCATGCCGCCTTCGTCCGGTACATCGAATGAACTTTCCTTTAGTGAAGATCATTTGGTCATTGGAAAGCCAAGTTTAACTGCAGACGAACGAACCAATCAGATTCTTCTTCTTTCCCGGAAGGAAAATTTTAAGTTTTTTGATCAACTGATTGAAAGATTGGACGCAGACACCGCTCGACCGCTTGTTTTAAAATCAATTGCCATGAAGTACGCGGATGCGGAAGACATGGCATCTTTGATCACTCAGGTATTAGGACGTGGGGGATCTGGTCCCGACGGTAAAAAGAAAGAGTTAACAGACGATAAAAAGAAAACTCCTACCACACCAGGTGGTCGAACGGCTACTTCTTCCACAGGTTCCACATCCGGTTCCAAAGAATCCGGCTCAAAAGCTCATGAGGATCTTGGGGTTTATTCTGATCCAAGAACGAATTCTTTGATTGTGATTGGGACGATGGAAGACATTGATTGGGTTCGCGATTTTGTGAATGATTTAGATCAACTTCTTCCACAGGTTCTTCTGGAAGCCATTATTGTGGAAGTTTCTCTCGATCGTGAAGATAAAGTCGGAATTGAAATGCTGATTCACGCTCAGGACGGTGGGTTTTCCAACGCAGGCTTAGTGAATACCCTGTCTGTAAATCCAATCACAGCCGCTACGATTTCTTCGCCTACAGCCATTCCCTCGGCTGTAGCCGAAGGTCTGAACTATTGGATGTCTTTGAAAAATGCTCAGTTTGATATCGTCGCTCAGGCTCTTTCAAAGAATAGTAATGTAAAAATTCTTCAACGTCCTATTATTCAAACAAGTCACAATGAAGAAGCAACCATTTCCGTCGGAGAAAAACGGCCGATTGTCACGGCAACCCAAAGCACGCCAGGCGCGACGACCAACACGACTTTGACGTCCAGTTATCAATTACAGGATATTTCTTTAAAATTACAAATCCTTCCAAGAGTCAATCCAGATGGCCTGGTCGTGCTGAATATCAATCAAGTCATTGAAAGCGTTAAGGGAACCACAAAGATTGATAACAATGACGTTCCTATTATTTCCAAAAAAGAAGCGAAGTCTGTGGTTTCCGTGCAAGACGGTGAAACCATTATTTTGGGGGGATTGGTTGATAATAATCTGCAGGACTCAAAAGTGGGAGTTCCCTTTTTAAGTGATATTCCCTTGCTTGGTTATCTTTTCAGCAGCAATACAAAAAAGAGGTTGCGCACCGAGTTAATGGTTTTACTAAAACCAACAGTTTTACGTTCGCCAGCGGCTGCTTCCCAAGAAGCAAAACTTCGGCGTCGCGAATTGGAGCTGATTCAGAAACGCACCCTTGCAGAAAAGTTTTTCAAGAAGCCTACTGTGCTGGAAGAAGTCGAAAAAGTTACTCAACCCCATTCTATCCCCGCGAAACC
>CAYVFJ010000014.1:0-2518 GCA_964450905.1 uncultured Verrucomicrobiota bacterium | reverse complement strand
TCCACAAATGCTTTTTCAGCATCGGCAATTTGAAAGGTAACCCCCTTTTGTTTTTCTATAGTGTATCCAGTAAACGCCGATTTTTTTATTTTGCGATAGGAATAAATCTTGCCGAGCGTTTCAAAATGTCGGGTTGCTTTCGGCGTTACTGAAGTAATCTCATACACATTTTCTGGGATAACGCGATGGTAAGAAAGAGCAAATTCAAGAGAGATGTACGATGGTTCATAGATCTTGTTGGCGATAAAAAGCTCGGATGGTAAAGTGTCTGATAAAAGATAAAGTCCCCGTTTGATCCTTACAATGCGCCCTTTTTTAGAGTAACGATGTAAAAGAAAGATCGCCGCAATTTTTGTGACACCCAATAATCGTCGGATATCTGTAGCGGAAAACAGGAGTAGATTTTTGTCCTTTATTTTTCGCTCAAATTTATACCAATTCATTAAATTAGCCATATCGCTAATTTAATGAATCGCTTAAATACTGTCAACCTCCGGATCAAGCAAGTCATCACATTAACAGGGCTGCGCCGAAGTCTGGAATCAGAAAATTTGCCCGAGCGGAAATTTTGCCAGAGATTTTTGGATCTAAAACAACGGATTCATCGAAGATCATCCTGGAGCAGAATAAAAGCTCGTAAAAGGCTAAATTTAGGCAGAGCAACTCGTTCCGAAAATCGCGTAAAACTGGAACAGAGATCAATTTTTTCAGTAATTTCACGTTCTTCTTCTAAATTAAATTCTAAAAAAGGAATTCCAAGCCTCGACGGACAACTTCCGCCATTCTGAATGCTCTTTTTAGGATGAAAGATGATCGCTGATTCGTGGGATACTTGGAATATCCTTTACCGAATAGACTGCAGCGATGAGTCGTTTCTTTAAATCAGGAGGAAGGGAGAGGAGATCTCCTCCTTCGAAATAGGCAAGCGCCTTTTGAGGTAACATGATATTGTATCGATCTCCATAAATTGCTTTTGCACAACCCAAGCCGCATTCAAGGGTAAGACCGGTTTTTAAAATAGCATCAATATCAAGATAATCTTTGGATTCTGTTCTTTGATAAATCGTGTTGAGTTTCGTGGCAAAGAGATCTTCTAATGAAGCGACACGAATGTTGTTGGTTGCCTGATCAGGCAATCTTACTCTTCCAAATGTTAATCCTCCAAATAATGATATTTTTACGGGTGGATCCGTCTGAGTCCGAATGGTTAATGTATTGTTTTCTTGTTGAATGATTTCCGTGTCTCTAAAAATGGGAATTTCTCTTCTGAGTTGTTCAGGATTAAATGGGATCGACGAGAAAAAATCGAAATCGATCGACTGACGGTGTCCCAGTCTTAAAGCAATGGCTGTGCCACCGTACAAAACAAAGTGGTTAGGGATCGAGCCAAGCTTATCCCAAATCATTTTTTGAGAAGCAGGAAGGATTTCTAATTTTGGGATAAACATGTTTATGAAAAGAATCTCTGTGGCAATGTCGGGATGGGCGATATTTCAAAAAACCGATGCCAATAACTCCAACTACGCACATCAAAAACTCCAGGAACCGGATGGATTAAGGCCTTACGAAATTCATCCGTACCCCAATATTGGCGCGCCAACACAACATCTTCCCAATTGCCGATCGTCATCACTTGGATAAGAAATCTATTTTGATCTTGCAACGCTTTTTCGGGTGATTTCCACCAAAAAAGTCGTTTGGCTAGTTCGACGAGCTTGGGTTCCAATGCCAATTGCACGACTTTATTGTAATCAAATAGATCGTGGTGATCAATCATAGAACACGCCAGCGGCGTGCGCTCTCCTCAGAAGGAAAATACTCAAATTGTGACCGTGTTGAGTATAGCTATTTCCGCTGTTACATCTTTTCTAGCGTCGCTTTAATCGCGTTGAAATTGGGTAGATCTTTCGGGGTAGGAGTCACTTCCGAATATTGAATCAATCCCTTTTTATCTATCACAAAGGCGGCACGCGCCGAAACACTTCCAAAACCCATGAGATCAGGAAGGAGCACTCCATAATCTTGAGCCACTTTTTTGTTGAGATCACTGAGAAGAGGAATGCCAATTTTTTCTTTTTGCGCCCAAGCTTCTTGAGCAAAAGGACTGTCCACAGAGATTCCGTAAATTTCGGCGCCAAGATCCTTGTAAACATTCAATCCACTCGTGATATCGCACATTTCCTGGGTGCAAACCCCTGTGAAAGCGAGGGGAAAGAACAATAAAACGGTATTCTTTTTTCCAAAATGATCGCTGAGTTTTATATCCGCTGGTCCGCTGGCTGTTTTAGTTTTGAGAGTAAAATCGGGCGCTTGAGTTCCTATAGAGAGAGCCATATGAATATCCTTTGGTTAAGATTTAAATGTTCGAAAAGCTTGAGTCACCATATAGAAACCATTTGTGAAATAAGGTCAAGATCGGAATGTTGATCTTTTTAGAAAAATGTCTGTCTTATTGTAGACAATCACATGTATAATTCTGACTGAAGTGCCTTTTTTTACAATGAACGTTTGTCATGCC
>CAYVFJ010000013.1:0-8858 GCA_964450905.1 uncultured Verrucomicrobiota bacterium | reverse complement strand
TACAGCCACATCTTTATTGGCCAAGGCTTCACGATAAATAATCTGGAGAAGAAGACGCGCTGCCACGTAGGTATAAATGGGATCTTTTTCGATCAGCGCCCGAGCGGACATGATATTGGATTTATCGACTTCCGCGGTGTTTACACCTTCATAAAGATTTTTAATCGATCCATCCGCCAAAGCTTGCGCCGACACGCGATCTTCCATTCCTTCACAAGCACGCTGAATCATTTTTAAAATACGTTGCGCATCAAATCGCTCCTTGGAACCATCTCGATGCGTCACAAAATTTGGCTGCGGTGATATCGTCTGTGTGACGCCATTTGCGGACACTTCTTTTGAGGCAACTTTTTTTCCTTGTTCACGTTGTTTTTTTCTCGCTTCACGATAAAGAATGTAGCGGCGTGCGATCGAATGATGTCCTCCCGCCATTAATTGCGCTTCAACCATATCCTGAATTTGTTCTACCTGGATATTTTCTCCGCGCACCAACTTACCTAACACCAAATTAACAGAACTTTCTGTTGCTTGATGAATATGCTCTTGAACCACCGCGGAAAGATCCTCATCCTCCGAAAGACCGGCTTCCGCTCGAAACGCGCTCTCGATTGCAAGAGCGATCCTAGCTTCGTTAAATAAATCTCTCCGTCCGTCCCGCTTCGTAATATAAAACTCAGCAGCCTGAAGTGGATCCACACCGTTTAAAACCATTTGTTCCGAAGATTGGTTGTTTTCCATAACTTATTGTCTATCAACATGTTGCGAGCTGCCAAACCGTCTCACAATATTCACCCTTCTTTTCTGTCAGTTGGCCTGACTATTGCCCAACGCCAGTTGAGCCTCTATCGTTCCTAACCACTACCCATCGTGGTAGATCAAGAATCAATATACTACAGGTAGTTGAAATATCTAAAATCTGTCAACCATAAAAGATGGTTATTGCTCAAAAGATTGGCTTCTAGCTCACAAATCGTTGCAATTTATTATTTTTATCCGATTGCGATCGGATTCATTTTGCGTTTTCCTAGACGTGTGGAAAAAGGTTCTCTCTCATTCTTGAAAACCAAATGTCCCTTGGTGGGAGTGGCTCTTCTTTTTTCTCTAGGAATCGTCCTTCAGTATCGCTTTCAATTTACATGGAATTCTACATTGCTGGTATTGGTAGCAGGATCGTTGTCGTGGATGATCATTTCCTGGCAGCCTCTTCCGTCCCCTTGGCCTATCGTCCCTTTTATGATAACTGCGGGCGCTTTCTGGACTGCGTACCAACTCATCGTCATCGATCTTTCCTCTCCGAGCCATCTGCGACATTTGATTCACGGAACTCCGCAGTATGTTGCCTTACGCGGCATTGTTAAGACAGATCCGACCGAGCGCGTGGTTGAAGAAAAAAAATCTTCCACACAAAAAGATGAGGATCATGAATCGATCATGATTCGTTCAGAATTTGAATTTCAAGTTACCGCGATTAAAATCAATGAAACCTGGCAGCCTGCTGATGGACTAATCCTGGGACGATCTGTGGCCGCTGTCGCTGATGACCGTCTTCAATCAACGATTCCAACGACCATTGAATACAGCCAGCAAATGGAGATCGAAGGCATTCTCAGAGAGCCACCCGTGGCGCGTAATTTCGGTCTCTTTGATTACGCGGCCTATCTGCGTCGGAAAGGAATTCATTATTTACTGGAAACAGACAGCAAAAATTCGATTCGCATTTTAGATTCGGGGCATTGGAGTCGTTGGATTTTTAAAACACGAAAAAAACTTTCCGAACGACTCACTCTGGGCATCGAAAAAGATTCTCTCGCTTCCGGCATTATTCGTGGAATGTTGTTAGGTTATCGTGAGGACATTCCGAATGACGTGAATGAAGCCTTTCGTCGAACGGGCACTCTTCACGTATTTGCGATCAGCGGATCGCATATTTCTCTCATTGCGTTCACCCTGCTTATAGGGCTGAATCTGCTTCGTGTTCCAAGAACATGGGTATGTTTGGTGGTGCTCCCTGTTCTTATTTTTTATGTCATAGCCACAGGATTACGCGCTTCCTCCATTCGATCGCTTCTCATGGCTGCCGTTGTGATTTTAGGTTGGTCGATCCAAAGACCATCCGTGTTGCTGAATAGTCTTGCGGCATCTGCTTTCATTATTTTGATAGGGGATCCATTGCAATTATTTGATCCAGGCTTTCAACTTTCGTTTATCGTGGTAAGCGCTCTTATTCTTCTTGCGCCGGGGATGAATCAGAAAATTTGTGGCTGGCTAGAACCGGACCCTTACATTCCACGTTCTTATCTCCCTCGATGGAGACTTGCTTTGATTCCACCGTGTCAATGGGTTGCATCGTTGATTGCTGTGTGCCTGGCTGCGTGGATCGGTTCCCTGGGACTCACTCTTTATTATTTTAATTTGATATCCGTTGTAGCTATCTTGGCAAATCTTCTCATTATCCCTTTGGCCGCCGCGTCCGTGGCTTTGGGAATGGTCAGTCTTCTACTGGGAATGATCTGGAATCAATTAGCCATGACATTCAATACCACTCATGCGGTGCTGATTCATATGATGGTTTACATCAGTGAATATCTTTCCGGATGGAAATTCGGTTATGGATATCTCCCTAGCCCTTCTATCGGATGTGTTGTTGCTGGATATTTATGTTTGATCGCCATCATTTTGCTCTGGATAAGAAAACAAAAAATCTTAGCCAGCGGACTTTTCTTAGGATGCGTTGGCTTATTAAGTTTAGTGGGTTTTCTCGCCTGGAATTCCAAGGATGTGCGCATCGATTTTCTCGACGTAGGGAACGGTCAAGCAACCCTCATTACAGGACCTCATCTCGAGCGCATCCTTGTGGATGCAGGCAATAAAACCCAAGGCCGACTGATTGTAGAACCGTTTCTTCGTTCACGAGGCGTCAATCGCATCGACCTGGCCATTATCACTCATGGTGACGCCTCTCATTACGGCGGTTTTTTTGAATTATCGGAGCATCTCTCCGTTCGACGCGTGGCCGTTGCAGACGGTTCATTTCGATCTAAAAAATATCGTCAGCTTCTCACTCACCTAAAACAAGCTGGCATTTCCATGGAACCCTGGCATTTAGGAAATCATCAATCGATGGACAGCGGCGAAATAACTACTCTATGGCCCCCTAAAAATATCATTCGCAAAAGAGCGGATGATCTTGGCTTAATTTTCCAATTTAAAACTTCTTATGGCTCTTGCCTTTTTGCTTCTGACGCTGGTGAAACCACTGAAAAATGGCTTCAAGAACACGCTGAAAGTTTACCTTCTTGCGCCCTTTTAATTCAGGGCGCTCATTCTCACGAAAAATCTCTTACCGAAACTTATCTCCAATGGCTCAAACCTAAAATCATGATACTCAATACCTCCCGTTATCCATCGATCATGGATTTATCGTTAGAATCAAAGACATGGACAAAAAAATATGGAGCGACCATTTATTCAACAGATACTTCCGGAGGAATCACGGCGCTCCTTAAGGATCATGATTTATCCATAGAAAGTTGCCTCTAGTTCCGTTCTACCGAGTTGGTTCGGGATGTTTGAGTGTCAAAAAGTTCACCCACTTTGTCATCCACAAAAATATCCAACAACCGCCATTGTTCCCTCGGACGATAATAAGTAAAACGCCATCTCAACGGAAAATTTTCAGACAAGCTGAGACAGATCACCTGAAGCAAACTCATGCCTACGCGTCGTTGCTCAATGATTTCAAAACCAAAAATAGGCCCGTAAGTGGCGATGGCCTCGCGTGTTTGTTTTTTGAGAGCTTTTACGTCTTCTTCGCGTCCTTTGATTCTGGTATTGGTAAGCACCATATCATAAGCCTCATCGATCTTATTTTCTTTGAGAAGATTAAAAAAGGAAGTGATGACTTTTTGAATCTCTTCGGGAGGGGGAGGGGGAGCCGCAACCAGAATTTGTTGCAAAAAAAGAGATAAGAATAAAAAAGAAAGCGTTTTCATTTAATTCGATACTTTCATGAGATAGTTACTATTAAAAAGTTCATCGTAACTGTATAAAACATATCCTGATAACCCTGTCTTTCTACAAAGATGGATCTGCCTATTTAACTGTTCCGATGTGCGATGCATATAGGAACCTATTCCGGCATACAGAGGAATTTTTCCTCCAACAATCTCTTGTTGATTTTTAATCCATTCAGCAAAGATATCATCGTTTTTTGTATAATCCATGGGAACCACAAAATCCAAATAGCCCGACCGAACCCATTGAACCCAATCCTGACCATAATCCTTTTCTCCAACTTCAGGAGTATGCCATACAGCGGCTGAAATTTGTGCTCGCGGATTTGCTGCTCGAATATCTTGACTCACCTCTTTTACCAAGGAAGAAATCAAGTCTGATTTCCACTGATGATAACGATCTTTCAAACGACCGCTGACCACATCGGATGGCCATTTTTTGACCTTCGAACCAATCATTTTTTCAAAACCAGCGCGAGATGCCGAGCTATAATCGACCTTAGGACTAAAATATCGAATATAATCAAACTGCACGCCATCCAGAGGATATTTGGTTACCAGTTCAACCATCGCGCGACTTTCCAAATCACGATTGGATTTCAATGCGGGAGTTCTTATAGGCACATTGTAAGTGGGCCTCAGAGCCTTTCCCTTGGCATCTCGCATGACCTCACCTTTCTTAATGGCCAAATTAATCGCTTTGGATGATGCGTAGTGCATCATAAAACAAACATGCCACGCGTGAACTTTAACCCCGTATTTTTTTCCAGCATCCGCGTAAGCCTGGGCATAGTCCTGATCTGTTCCAGGCGCTTTGGGAAGCACATTGCTTGGGTAATAAGCCGATCCCGCGGAGCTTAAACGAACAAAAACCGCGTTGAATCCTGCTTTCTTTAAATGATGAACCACTTCATCCGGATCAAATCGTCGCGGATCATAAACCCATGCCCCACGAAACTCATTTCGCGATGGCTGAACATAAGTAGAATCCAATGCTCGCACCCCCGTGGAAGTCGTCTCGCATCCTGTCAGGGATAATAATGAGATCACCACTCCAATAAAAAAAATCTTCATAAGGTGGCTAATAATTTCTGTAATCGAGATCGAGCATTCAAAGTGAGCGGCTCGCCATGCGCAAATGTCATACAATCAAATTCAAGATCAAGCAAACGTCTTAAAGCCTTTTTGGACTGCACCGTATCTTGACAATACTGATCCGGCAAAAAAGCAAACCCTGTTTTTTTTAAGTTAATCAATGCGTCTCCTACCGCTACCAATCGCTGATTTTTATCATAAAAGCAACTTTCACCCGCGGTTGCTCCGGGGATATGAATGACCTTTAAATCGCCTTTTAAAATTTCGTTGTCCTTAAAAAAACAATCAGGATCATGATCCATCCGTCCTAAGGTTGCTTCATGAGCATAAACAAAACATGCCAGATTTTTTGCAAGCGCAAAAGCTGTGCGTGAATGATTTTCATTAGTTAAAAGGATCCCAAGAATGGGTTTCTTCTCCAGAGATGATTCGAAAACTTCTTTCGAAATCTCTGCAGGATCGATCACCCACCATCCTTCCGATGTCAGGAAGAGCGACGAGGTAAGATCTGTATGAACCTCTGGGCTATAGATTGTCCACGAAAGCAACGTAGGAGAAATACGGATCAAAGAACCGCTCGAAGCCATGGATTTCAAACTCATTGACGCGCTGGTTTGGGGCTAAAATCGGTCATCACACAAACATCGCCCAAAACCTCAGCCTGACAAGACATCCGGACATTCGCAGGTTTACCCTTAAGAAAAATCTTTTCCAAAAAAGTTTTTGGCCCGAGGCTCTCAAATCCTTCCACAACTTCCATGATCAAGGTAGGACGAATCCCATGTTTTTTGGCTGCACGACGCAAAGTGCAATACTTTCCAACGCGAACAGTCTTTTTTTCGATGAGGAATTCAACCGTAGGCATAGTGGATAAAAATCTGGCTAAAACTAATCAACTACCCATCAAAGAGCAATCCTAGACTTCTACTTTGTTAGGTTTATTACTCAAGAAAGGGTTTTCTTTGGTTTTTTTCTTAATCACTTCATTCATCTCACGAATCATCGCGGTATTTTCGGTTACAACCAGATATTCTTTCCAGAAGGCATAGAGATTAAACCCCACGGCTAGCCAGGAAATCCACATATGAAACTGATGAGAAATCAATCTCCAATGGGGAGCAGCAGAAATATTTGTATGATGCCATCCCCCTAACCATGCAGCAGCAATGATGACCATAGGCGCGAACATCGCGTAAGGAAAAGCGCTGCTTTTAAATTTCTTGGTGCGAGCAATATAACCTTTTTCTGGATCGTCCGGTAACGAATAGGTGGAAACAGCCTCTTTAATTCCTTTGCCAGAACCGATGAGTTGAATAAAAACTAAACTATGAGTAAAACAGGTCAGAATTCCCGTAAAAATTCCCAATGACAAATGCCAGATCACCCATCCCTTTCCCATCATGCCTGTTAAGACAGTGGCTGAAAGGAAAAAAATGTTCCATATAACTAACCCAAGAAAAATCATGTTCATCTTTAATCCTACAGTGAGAAGTGAATCATTTCAGTTCTATTTCATGAGAGAAATGACATCAAACATATCGCGAATCTTCCTGGCTAAAGCAGAAAGTTCATATGGTTTAGCAAGAAAATTTACTTCTGGATCTAACAAACCAAACTCAAGATTTGCTTTATCTGCGTATCCCGATGCAAAAAGGATCTTTATCTGTGGTCGGATAACCTGCAATTGCTGTGCTAGTTCGACTCCATTCATTCGAGGCATGACCACATCCGTAAAAAGCAACTGAATCATGTCTGGTTTTTGTTTGCATAGCTCAAGAGCTTCCTGTCCATCACAAGCTTCGAACACTTGATAGCCTAACCCGATCAGGAGGTCGCATGCCATATTCCTGATGTCTTTCTCGTCCTCGACCACTAAGATGGTCTCTGATCCTCTAGGAAGATATTGGTCTTCTTCGACACGATTTTTTTGTTCCGGCAATTCGACCTTAAGCCGTGGAAAATAGATTGCGACTGTTGTTCCCTCATCTGGCTGACTTTGTAGATCAATATATCCACCGCTTTGTTTGATGATCCCATAAGCAGTTGACAAGCCGAGTCCAGATCCCTTCCCAACTGCCTTCGTAGTGAAGAACGGTTCAAAGGCGCGTTCCAGCACTTCTGCTGTCATCCCCACGCCGTTATCCTTTACTCTCAGCATCACATACGAACCCAATTCAATGGAAGGGACGCTCCTCACAGAATGAGGTTCGATCTCTACATAAGAAGTTTCTAAAATGAGCTTTCCACCATGGGGCATGGCATCTCGGGCGTTCACAGCCAAGTTCATGATCACCTGTTCTAAATAATTTGGATCGACTTTGATGGTCATTTTTTCGTTGCTCAAGCGGTGAACCAATTCGATATCTTCGTTGATCAAACGTCGAACTAAATCTACCAACATCAGTAGGTGAATATTAAGATCGATGACTCGTGGTTGAAGAAATTGTTGTCTGCTGAAGGCCAAAAGATGCCTCGTAATTTGACTCCCCTTTTGTGTGGCAGATTGAATGGCTTCGATTTTCTTGCGAATGGAAGAACTCACAGAATCGTCTTTCAAAAGCAGACTGCTATATCCTAACACCACCGTCATGATATTATTAAAATCATGAGCAATACCTCCGGCAAGTTGGCCGATAGACTCCATCTTTTGAGCTTGTTGAAGATGTTCTTCTAGTCGGCTAATTTGTGAGGTGAAATCGAAAATTCGTTGTGCGGTGCGCAAACAAATGGCTAGATCGGTCAAGTCAAGTGGCTTTGTAAGAAAATCGTCGACGCCCGCATCCATGGCCTTAAGACAATTTTCCTTGCCTGTTTTCCCAGTGAGAAGGATGAAATAGGTGTAATGTGTTTGTGGTTTTAAACGCACACGCTCGCAGAGCATCAAACCATCCAGTTCAGGCATCATCCAATCACTGAGAATCACCTGAAGTAAAGGCTCACGACAAAAAATTTCCCACGCCTGAATTCCGTCGTTAGCTAGAATCACAGCGTGCCCTAGTTTTTCGAGCGTGATCTGCAACGTTCTTTGAGATTTAGCATCATCTTCGACAATCATGATTTTCATAATGCTTCTTGGAAGAGTTGCGATCAGGGAAGCATAGTCTTGCTCACTATTCAATCTAAAGAACGAGAAACTTTTGTGGCTCCTCAGGCAACAATGATCTTGTCCAAATTCGTATGAGCGATAGGATCAGAAAAATACTCCTGCGGGACATAAAGAGTGAAGGTGCTCCCTTGGCCAGGAGCGCTGACGAGGGCAAGCTTTCCGCCGAGCAAATTCGCGATCTTTTGGCTGATCGCTAATCCCAAACCTGTGCCCCCATACTTGTGGTGAGTGGTGTCGTTCACTTGCCGGAATTCCTCAAAGATAACTTTTTGTTTAGCTAGCGGAATCCCAATGCCAGTATCCATCACTGAGAATGCCCATTCTTTCTTTGCACGATCCGGACCGATATGATGAAGACTCCATCGACTGGTATCTAATGATATTTTTAAAACAATCTTTCCTTTCTCCGTAAATTTAAAGGCATTGGAAAGTAAATTTTTAAGCGCATGCTGTAACCGTTTAATATCTGTTTTGATCGTCTGTGGCAAGTTCGGCTCAAAAATAATCGTAAAATCAATCCCTTTCGTTTGTGCCATAGGACGAAAAAATTGGTCTATCTTGTCACGCAAATTGATCAAGAGGATTTCACCCATTTCAAAGTTCATTGTTCCTGATTCGATCTTAGCTAAATCGAGAAGATCATC
>CAYVFJ010000012.1:0-2713 GCA_964450905.1 uncultured Verrucomicrobiota bacterium | reverse complement strand
AAAAAAATGTGAGATCTGTCCAGGCTGATTGGCCTTTATAAAGTATATTTTAAAAGCATGTTCAAATTATCTAAACGCAATCGTTGGATCGTTTGTTCTTTGTGGGCCATTGTTTTTGGGTTTTTGTTGGTCAAATATGGTCTCTATCCAAAAACAACCCTTTATCTCACTGGATGGATCAACAACGAAGAAAAACAAGCTCTCGAAAATCAACTCCTCGAATTTTCACGTCAAAATCGAACATTAAAGGTTCAACTCATCGCTTTAGATCCAGCAAAAGATGTTCATTCAAAAATCGATTCTTTTTCTAAACAAAATAAAGCTTCTGATGTGCTCATGATCCAGTCCGGTGACATAACTCCCTGGATTGAGTCCAAACTGATTTGTGATCTACGTTCTTATCATCCAGATGACTCCTCATTTCTATCGGAAACCGTTTCTGTATTTTCACAAGGAACTGAACTTTATGCCTTGCCTTATGGCTGGTCGACGCTCGTTCTTTATTGCAATCGCACTTTATTTGAGCGTCATGGAGTTCCAATCCCTCGATCTTTTTGGGATTGGGGTGATTTACTTCATGCAGCTCAATCGCTGACTATTTTTGACAAAAATCTTTCTGAAATAACGCAGTACGGATTAGAAATTAAACCTTCGATGGAAGTGTGCGCCTCATTTATTTGGCAGAATCGCGGTGAACTAAAAAATGCAGACGGGAAATGGTCTCTCATAGATCCGCAATTTCTACAATCGAACGCTCAAGCCATCGAATTTCTGGCGGATTTAATTCGTGAATATCATGTCGCTCCTTCTCCTGAAAAATTATCCAAAACGAACTTATTCCTTTCTCAAAAGGCTGCGATGACGATTGCGCATCGAAATCTAAGCTATATCCTGAATCAGCAAAATCATTTTGATTGGGATATTGCGCCTCTTCCACGAGGTCGCCAAGGCGCGACGTGGTTAGATGTTTATGGATACGCGATTTCTTCACAAAGTAAACATCCCAAAGAAGCCTGGAAATTAATTTCATTTTTGACTGGCGAAACAAGTCAGGCCGCAATGATTCTCCAAGGTCATTATGCTCCCTCTCGGAGATCTCTTTTAGTCTCCAAAATATTTACTGAATTTCCTGGCCCTCGCGCGGCTCGAAACTCGGCTTTTACCGTTTCTCTTTCTTTTGCAAATCTTTCTCCATCTATCTCTTATGGAAAACAGGCTTCCAAGATTTTTGAAGAAGAAATGATCCAATGGATATCCAATGAAAAGAAATCTGGAAGAACTATCTTAAAACAAATCCAAATCCGTTTAGATGAATTAAATCTGCTTCATGAAAGCGCTTCTTCCCCTAATCAAAACTAAAATTCATGGTAGCTTTCAGATATTTCTTAGCTTAATCTTTTTTTATGAGAAACTATCTTGCTTGTCTGTTTGGATCGTTTTTTTTGTGTTCCATTTTTGCAGGGTGCGGGTCGGAATCTGAAAGCTCAAAAGAAGCAAAATCAAAATCAGCAGATGCGCCTTCAACCATATCTACTCCCACAGATTATGTATCAGGTGTGGTGCGTGCTGGTGAACAGGCCAAAGGCAGCGTTGAACTCGTGAGTCTTCAAAAAGCGATTGATTCTTTTCAACAGGAAGAGAATCGTTTTCCATCATCCCTTGAAGAACTCATCCAAAAATCATACCTGAAAATCATCCCTCACGCTCCTGTCGGACAGCAATTTGAATATGACTCTGAAAAAGGAACCCTTAAGCTTGCCCCTAAAAAATAGCTAAAATTCATCGATGCTTCGTTTAGGCTTAACATGACACGACTTCCTGTTCCTTTATTTTTGGCCCTACGCTATTTGCGTCCTCGACGGGCTTTTGTTTCCGTGATTGGCATGATCTCTGTGATTGGGGTGGTTCTTGGGGTGATGGTATTGGTGGTTGTGATTTCTGTGATGAGCGGATTTGGTCGTGAACTTCGTGAAAAGGTTTTAGGATTCAACGCGCATCTCACGATCGCGCCGAATAGCCCTATTCGTCAATGGGAAGAGGTGCTTCATAAAATTGAACAACGACCTCATATTCAAGGAGTCGCGCCTTTTATTGTGGGCCCTATTCTCTGTAAACATGGGGGACGTATTTTTATTCCTTACTTGAAAGGCATCGATCTTGTTCGAGAAGCTCAAGTCAGTCAATTGACTCGATGTTTGGTTCATGGCGTTTTTGATTTTGAAAATGATCAGGTCGTCATCGGTTCTGAGATGTCCCGTCGTTATGGGATTCATTTGGGGGATAAAATGACCATTTATTCGCCTAAGAATCTTGAAAACAGTAAAGTCGCGTATTTACCCACAGAATCGGTTGTCTCAGGGATTTTTAAAGCGGGCATGTTCGAATATGATTTTAATTTTATTCTTTGTTCCATTGAGACAGCACAAAACCTCTATGATTTGGGCGATCAGGTGAGTGGGATTGCGGTGATGACCGATGTGGCAGATCATTTAGAGGACTTAAAAAAAATACAACTTGATCTCAACCAGCATCTGAAGACTCCTCTATTCGCAAGAACATGGATGGAACTTTATCCTCAACATTTTTCCGCCATCGCGGTAGAAAAAAATGTCATGTTTATTTTGCTGATTTTTATTCTCATTGTGGCTGCCTTCGGAATTATGAGCACACTCATCACCATGACCGTACAAAAAGTCCATGAAATTGGGATTCT
>CAYVFJ010000011.1:0-6601 GCA_964450905.1 uncultured Verrucomicrobiota bacterium | reverse complement strand
ATTGCACGATCCAAAAGTGGCCATCAAAGCCGAATTTTTTCCGTTTGCGTACGATTGCTTCACGCCATCATCGGGCACGATCACGACCACGTGCACCATCTGATGCGCTCCAACCTGCTCCGCCAGCTGGGACGGAATCTGGATCGTCTTTGCAACTGAAATTTCGGTGTCAAACTCAACTTGTTTCATAACTCCACAACCTTACCATAAAGGAGTCCCTTTTTGCAAATATCTGTTTCCATTTCACTGGATAACTTCAGATCTCAGTAAAAAGCGCTTTTTGCGCTAAAACACTCGCAAGTTAAACGCCCGTTTTTTTGAGAATTGATGCACAGACATCTCATGGAAATTGAAATAGAGTCGGGGAGCACACGCGCCCTCGCGTGTCTAAAACGGCGCCATCGCCGTTTTACTTAAGAAATTCCTTAACTTAGCGCCATTCTTGACTGACCACGAAAATGATGTGGTCGATGGGTCTACTGAAGGATAGAAGCTTCCGTGTCTTTTCTAAGGGAACACAGGAACAAGTTCGCGGAATTATTTCAATTTCAACCTTTCATCGCTGCTTTACCACGGATTCGTAATTGTCTGGGAAGCAGAATTTCGTGTTGCACCAATCCCATAGGTAGGCTATTTTTTACTTATGGATGCGGCGATCATTGAAGAGGAAGCGTTGCGGTTACCGGATTTTCGTCGGGCTTTGCTTGCTGATCGGTTGATCCAAAGTATTTCCCCGATCCCTTCCGAATTGCGAGAGGCGTGGATTAAGGAAGCGGATGATCGCATGGATGCTTTTCGGAAAGGAAGGCTTTCCGCAGTGGATGGACCTCAGGCATTGGCCGATCTCCATCACCGGTTTTCTCGATGAACTATCGGTTTCTTACTTCCGCTCTTTCGGAACTTGCGGAGGTCGCAGATTACTATGAGGAGAATTTACCGGGGCTTGGCGCTGATTTTATTGAGGAGATTGATGCTGCTATCGCGAGGATTCTGCAATTTCCTGAAGCTTGTGGTCGAATTTCCGAACGTTACAGACATTGCAATCTCCGCCGATTTCCCTATACGATTGTTTATGCAAGGGTCGGTGAAGATGAAATTTTGATTGTTTCTGTCTTTCATCAGAGCCGTGAACCTCTTTCTTGGAAGCGTAACCTATGAAAATCTCGAACAAGACGATGCAGTCCATTTTCTGGGTTGGCTTCCCTTGTTTAATTCTTGTTTGCTGTCGTGCGGAGGAGAACTTGTCTAAGTGGACCGCTTTCGATCCGAAAGGACCTGATGCAACTATCCTCAGAACTCAGTAAAGAGGCCCTTTTGATCTAAAAGCTCGCGCAAGTTAAACGCCCGTTTTTTTGAGAATTGATGCACAGACATCTCATGGAAATTGAAATAGAGTCGGGGAGCACACGCGCCCTCGCGTGTCTAAAACGGCGCCCTCGCCGTTTTACTATAGGGAATGAAAGTTGTCCGGCGAGGCGCCGGACAAAACATGCGAGGGCGCGTGTGCTCCCCAATTAAAATCCTTAAACTCATATTGGATCCAAAAAGAGGGAATTCAACTTGCGATCACTTCATCCCAAAATTGAGATTTTTACTGAGTTCAGAAATTAGGACTGTATCTAGTTTTTTCTTCAATCATACAAGAACGGTCCCTACTTCAGTCTTGATCTTTTTTCAGTGCGAACGATACTGTTGAACTATAGCATCAGTATGAACAAAGAAAGTCCTTGGAAGAAGAACCCACTAATGAATAGCGGGATGCTTATCGCCGGGATTGGGATGTTAGCACTTGTCTTCTTCGAGCGCGGTTATTTTCTCCCCAGTTTTCTCCCTAGTATTTTTTCAAAAACTAGGGAGAAAACTTTCTGCAGTCTTACGACGAAAGGCTACCAGGAATTCGCTCTTTTTGTTAGTGGCAATTCTGGAGGTTCGAGGCATTGATTCGGCCCACAGTGTCAAAAAAATCTGATGGCAATCCATGGAATTGTTTATGCACGATCAAGTGCTTTCAAAAGGGTTGATGAGTTTCAGTTCCTCAACGTGCTTGAAATCGTCCACGTTCCTTGTCACGAGTGGCAGCCCATGTACAAGAGCAGTTGCCGCGATGATCGCATCTGCCAGTCCCATATTGCATTTCCGACGCAGGGATATCGTCTGTTTGATCACCGTATTGTCGAACGCCAACACATTCATCCGTCCGATAACCATCTCTAGCCCATTTCGCTCCGTTTCGTTCAAGCGGTGAAAGCCAAGCGTTTCAATACAGGTTACGCTCGCCACCGAAAGATCGGTGCGATCAAGAATCGCATCGAGACGCGCTTCGCCTCCCTCCGCACTTTGCCATGGCGAAATTCCTCTGGTAAAGGCAGGTGCAGTGTACCATCTGCATCCGGCTCCAAAATTGCGGTAATCGTACTCATATCCAAAACCTACCTCATTTTGCTTTGTGCGTAAAGCGCAAGTGTCATTTTGAATCGTTCCCAGGATTTAGTAGGATTTGGCGGAAACCCTGTTTGCCAGCCGTTCCATTTGTCCACCAGGAGTAATATGAGCAGACCAGACTTGATCAGCTAATGTACGACAAATTCGTTGCGACAAAAAGCGAGGTCCGCACTTATCTGGCGATATTGATTGCTAACTTTCAACGTAGGAGAAAAAGATGGTTGATTTTATTCACCACTCTCAGAATGAAAGGAACAGGAATCCCATATCCGATGTTTGGCACGGGCAAGATGACGATTCGGCTCTTCGTGTGGAGCAAAAAGCGGTTCCAGCGCGGAAATATTTATAGTGGATTGTGGAGTTGTCATGATGCAGGAATTAGGTTAGGCCTTGGGCATTATGAGAAAATGCAAGGTCGATATGAAAATGTTTACAGCTGTGGTGGAACGTGATCCAGTCACCGGCCTGCTTGTTGGATATGTCCCCGGTTTTCCAGGCGCGCATTCCCAGGCTGAAACGATGGAAGAACTCAATACCCATCTGCAGGAAGTCATTTCCATGCTCCTTGAGGACGGCGAGCCGCAACTCGAAGCAGAGTTTGTTGGAACGCAAAACGTGGCGGTAACCTGACCATGGGTTCCATTCCCGTTCTGAAACCCAGGGAAACCTGCCGCATCCTGGAACATCTCGGATTCATCGTTGTACGCCAGCGAGGATCCCATGTTCAATATCGCCATCGCGATGGTCGTGGTACAACTGTTCCTATGCACAAAGGCCACGATATCGCTCCTTCGACAAATCGCCCGCGATATTGGCCTGACTGTGGAAGAATTTATTTCTCATCGTTGATCTCCCGATCATACCTTCACCTCCACTGTGATACTTGTGTCGCAACCAAAGACATTCACCACTTTCACGCACGCCATGTATTTGCCTGCTTTCGGATATTTATTGAAGCCGGCATCGCTCACCGTTTTCAGCGAACGATCCTTGTGTGTGCGATAACCCGGTTTTCGAATAATCTGTTCGGACAAGTATGATAAAGAACGCATCTCGGCCAGTTTATAATTGACCTGAATTAAAGTTTGAGGCTGAGTAGCTCTCAAAAGAGAAAACATCTTTTATGAAAAAACTGCTTTCCTTAAGCATGTCGGATAATGAAATGAATCAATGGGCACAAGAACAACAGGAAACTTATCAACGAGTAATCAACCGTGCAGGGTCATTTCTTAGTCAAGATCAGGTTCAGTCGCTGACATCTTTTTGCGAGAAATGGCTTAACCAGCAAGAGATGGGAATGAAGATGGGAATGAAATTAATGGGATCGCAGTAGAGAAAGAAGGAGGGATCACTCCTACTGCGCCTGCAGTGGGCTTTTGTACAAAACATGTCAAACATTGCTCTTTCAATCTTTAACTCTAAACTATCTCTCATGAGCCGTCTCTTATCTCAAAATATTTTTAATCGCGCAAAGATCGTTCTGTCTTGGATGGTTTATCTTTTTTTTGTCGTCTCTCTTTTTGGTCAAAATGAAATCGTCCCTACAGACAAACCTTTTCTTTGGAAGATTGACGGCAAGAAACCTTCTTATCTTTTTGGAACCATTCATCTTAGTGATGACCGGGTTCTTGCGCTACATCAAGTGGTGACAGACGCTTTTGAGTCGAGTGATGCGGTTTACACAGAAATTTCGATGGGCTGGGATGAAATACTGAAATTAATGCAAGGGATGATGTTAACAAGTGACCAAACGATCCAAGATATTCTTCCTCAAGATCTTTATAGGAGAGTCCAAAAGATGATTGAATCGAAGGGATATTCGATGGTGACCTATCAACACATAAAAGCAGGGTATTTAGCCACTCTTTTGTCTGGCTTGGATCATCAACCTAAAAATATTCTTGATCTCATCAAAAAACCGCCTCTTGATATGCTCTTCTACTTTAAAGGAGATGCCTTAAAAAAAGAAGTGGGCGGAATCGAAACGGTGGATGAGCAATTGGCAGTTTTTGGATCATTGACCCTTAAAGAAGAAATTGAATTATTGAAAAGAACAGTGGATGAACTAGAGAAAACTTCGGAAGATCCTGCCGAGAAATTGATTCAATTATATCTCCAAGGCAACGAAGAAACTTTATCTCTGGAAATCAACAAACAAATGCAGGGCGAGGATCCTCTTTCAAAGAAATTTTATGATCTTTTATTAACAGATCGTAATGTTCATATGGCAGATCGAATCGAAGCCAAACTTAAAGCCAACCCAGAAAAAAGTTATTTTTTCGCGGTCGGCGCTGCTCACTTAACAGAAAAAGACGGTGTGTTAGGACTTTTATCAAAAAAGGGTGTCCTTTCAAATCGTGTAACCACTCACAAATAATGAATCATAAACCTATCAAAGGAATCGTTCTCGCAGGAGGTTTAGGTACGCGGCTTCGACCGTTGACTCGGATTACCAATAAACATTTGTTGCCTGTCTACGATAAACCCATGATTTTCTATCCCATCCAAACTTTAGTGGATGCTGGAATCCGGGATATTCTTGTGGTGACTGGTGGAAATAATGCAGGCGATTTTCTTCGGCTCATAGGTAACGGCAAAGATTTTGGTCTGGATCATATGAATTATGCTTATCAGGAAGGGGAAGGCGGAATTGCTCAGGCTTTAGGTTTGGCAGAACCTTTTGCAAAAGGCCATCGAGTGGTGGTGATTCTCGGAGATAACCTTGTTGAAAAGGGAATTGCTTCAGGAGTAGCGCGATTTCATCAGCAAGAAAAGGGCGCTTTAGTTTACTTAAAAGAAATGAAAGACCCACGTCCTTACGGAGTTCCGATATTAAAGAACAGACGCATCATCAAAATTGAAGAGAAACCTAAAAAACCTAAGTCTAAATATGCTGTCATTGGAATTTATATGTATGATGAACATGTGTTTGATCTCATCCGATCTCTGAAACCTTCTGGCCGGGGAGAGTTAGAAGTCACCGACCTTAATAATGCTTATCTCAAACACAACCAATTGCATCATGAAATTCTCAAAGGCTGGTGGGCAGACGCTGGCGAATCGTATCAAGCCCTTTTGGAAGCGAATCAAATTGTGGCGCGTACCCACAAAAATTTTTAATTCGAGATGGATTCAAAAAGATCTTTTTTATCCGTGGATTCTTGGGGTAAAATATCGTCTGTTTTGACTTCAATCTCTTTTCCGTCGAGAGTATGAATCCAAGAAGCTTCTCCTAACGTGATGGTCACTTTTCCGCGAAAGACCTTTCCATCTTTCAAGCGAACCACATTTGGATCAGAAGCTATTTTCGGATTATTTTGTTCAGTCCACGATGATGGAACCACTTTCTTGCCATCACAAAAGGAACAGATCGTTGTGCCGCGGCCATTACATTTGGGACAAGCGATTTTAGTGCTTCCACCGCATGTTTTACATTTACCGGTACTGACCGGTTTCGCGTTCTGATATTCAATCTTTTCTCCTACATGATGTTGGCTCCAGGCTTGCCAGCCTTGATCATCCTTATTAACAAATTTCTGCCAAAGCTCTGTAGGACTATGATCTTTTACTTCCAGGTGTTCCCATTTGCCTTCGGTGAGTTTGAGACACGGATCTGGACAATTCTTTTTCCCATTTTCACAACCTGGTTCTTCGCACTTGAAGGATCCTCTTCCATCACAACGAAAGCATGGTTTGGTTGTTTCCGCAGAGCTCTGACTATTTTGGAAAAGTAATCCTATAAAAAATAGAGATAAAAAAAGTGGAAAACTGTGACTCTTGACATCGGGATTCATACTTCTCCATAGTCCTTGCATACTCCTTGTTTGATCACAAGGATGAAATTTATTTTCAATGGAGCTCCATGACCTTCCCAAAAAATCGACGTGGCCTTTTGATCACCTTTGAAGGATCCGAAGGTTGTGGTAAATCCACGCAAATTCGGCGTCTGGCAATTCGATTGCGAAAGCTAGGGTGTCGTCTCTTTTTAACTCATGAGCCTGGAGGAACCGCGATGGGCGAACGGATTCGGCATCTTTTAAAATTCAGCAAGTCCAACGGCAAAATGGCAGATGAAACCGAGTTAATGCTTTTCGTTGCCAGTCGCGCTCAACTGGTTCGCGAAAAAATCCTCCCAGCATTGAATCGTGGAGAAATTGTT
>CAYVFJ010000010.1:0-4359 GCA_964450905.1 uncultured Verrucomicrobiota bacterium | reverse complement strand
GTGCCATCGGAATCAGCACACCGGATCATGATCAGAATGCGGTGGTTGATTTGATGCGTAAAGGTTGGCTGGATTCAGTCCAGTTGATTTACAATATTTTTGAGCAAGAACCGCAGGCAGAACTTTTGCCAACCGCCTTGGAACATCAGGTCGGGATCATTGTTCGAGTGCCATTCGACGAAAGTTCTTTAACCGGCAAACTTACTTTAAACACCCAGTTTGATCCTGAAGAATTTCGCGCTAAATATTTTGAAGGCGACCGTCTAAAACGTGTCGTTCAACGCGTTGAAAAAATCAAAGAGATCGTAGGCAACACCGAACCAAGCCTTGCGGAAGCGGCTCTTAAATTTGTGCTTAAACCCAAGGCAGTCTCTACTGTGATTGCTGGAGTTCGGAATGTGAAACAAGCAGAAATGAATTGCGGCGTAAGCGATCAATCTCCAATGGCTGACGAATTAGAAATCAAACTTCGCGAATATCGTTGGCTTAAAGCAGGTTGGGGAGCTGGAAAATAAGAAGTAGAATGCACAAACAAAAGAAGCGTTATTCACATGGATTAAGCGCCATTCTAAAAGATCTATGGCGCAATACCAAGGGATCCCGTTATCTTTTGATATTGATTTTCGTCGGAATGATGGGAGACGGTTTTTTGCAGTCGTCCATGGTGGCTTATCTTAAAGTCATCATCGATCAGTTAACAAAAAGTTCCGCCGATTTTATCCATCGTGATTGGTGGAAATATGTTTTGTACGGATTATCTCTTGCTCTCCTCTTTTTTCCTTTTGCCTATACAGGACATTTTTCAGGAAAACTATTGGCCTCTCGATTGATTAGACGATATCGTTTGCAGTTTTATGAGCATTTACAGAAGTTAAGTCCCCATTTTTATTTTCAAAACAAGGTAGGCGAGATTTCAACTCGAGTGGTGGGTGATATTGAATCCGGGTTTAGTAATTTTACCACGTTTCTCATGAGTTACGGTTGGGTTTTAAGCATCCTCGTATGTTCATTGACGACCATGATCATTTTGAGTTGGAAACTTTCCTTAATTTTTGTGGTGATCATGGCCTTGTTTACTTTTGTTTCTCGCAGTTTCCTGCCGAAAATAAAAGGATTGAGCCGCGAAATAAAAGATCGTAGCGGAGGATTAACGGCCAATGTCACAGAATTTATTTCTTCATTCTCTCTCATCAAATCTTTTGCGGTCGAAGAATCCTTCCTCAAACGTTTTAGAGAAATCCAGAATCATCTTTACGGAACACAGGTAAAGGCAGGTTATATGACCATGCTCTACCTGGATATCACGCAAGTTTTGTTTAGCTTTGTGGCGCCAGTGATCATTCTAGTCTGTGGCGCTTTTTTTATAGACCGTGGAATCACCCTCGGGACGTTGATCGCTTTTTGGGCTTATTGGCAAGTCGTCCGGTCACCTTTAAACACACTTTTTAATGGCGTTACCCTCTTTTATGACAGTGTGGCGTCCATTGACCGAGTGATGGAATTTTTTGATCAATCGCCTTTAGTGAAGGATGATCCTACGGCTCGTGAATTTCGTTTTCGTGATGGAAAAGTGGAATTCAAAGAAGTGGAATTTTCTTATGACGCATCGAATTCTCTTAAGGCTCTTCATCAACTGAGTTTTATTTTGCCTGCCAAATCTTCTTTAGGAATCGTCGGACCTAGTGGCGCTGGAAAAAGCACGGTGGTGCAACTGTTACTAAGATTTTATGATCCTGTGGCGGGTCATATTTATGTGGACGATACAGATATAAAAAAGATCAAACAACAATCGTTGCGCCGGCAGATTGGAGTTGTTTTTCAAGATACCATTCTCCTTTCCGGCGCCATTCGAGATAATTTATTACTTGGAAAAGAAGATGCTACAGACGATGAAATTTGGAATGCTTTGGAAGCTGCGGGAGCTAAAGAATTTGTAAAAGAACTTGATTCAGGGCTCGATGCCGAATTGGGTGAACGAGGGATGAACCTTTCCGGAGGCCAACGTCAAAGACTTTCGATTGCCAGAGTCTTTTTAAAAAATCCGCCGATTGTTATTTTCGATGAAGCGACTTCTGCATTGGATACGATGACTGAAATAAAAATTCAAGAGGCGATGCAAAAACTTCTTCATGGAAGAACATCGATCATCATTGCTCATCGTCTTTCGACCATTGTTCGTTGTGATCAAATTATGTTGATGGATCACGGGCGAATGATCGATCTTGGAACGCACCAAGATTTACTCCGTCGTTGTAAGCTTTATGCTCAATTAGTGGAAAAACAAAGTTTGGCAGCTTAGGATCCGCGCAAAAATATTTAGTCGCTCGCTTTTTATCGGAGATTTTGTTGGAATGACGCGGTGAATCTTGCCATTGATCTTCTGATCATTGTTATTTATTTCGTGGTCGTGATCACGGTCGGTCTTTTCAAGGGACGACGTGAACATACCATGGAAGGGTTTGCCATGGGTGGACGTCAAATTCCTTGGTGGGCAGTGCTTGCATCCATTCTTGCCGCAGAAATTAGCGCCGCCACATTTCTCGGAGCGCCCGGCGAAGGATATGCCCTCCGAAATTTTACCTATGCCCAGTTGGCTATAGGAACTGTATTAGCGCGCGTGGTGGTGGGTTATATTTTTATTAAGCCTTATTACGATTATCGTGTGGTTTCGATTTATGAATTTCTGCAGATCCGCTTTGGAGTGGTTACCAAAAATGGCGCTTCAGCAGTTTTTCTTCTTACACGCGCTCTTGCCAGCGGAACACGTCTCTATGTGGCGGCTGTGATCTTGGTGTTAGCTGTCGAAATGTTCACGGGAATAAAACCCAATCCAACTCAAGAGTTATGGATTTATGTGGGAGCGCTTACTCTTGTCACTCTTCTGACCGCTGCCTATACCACGGTGGGCGGAATCAAAGCCGTGGTGTGGACGGATGTCATTCAGGCTACAGTGATGTTTGGTTCATTGGGTTTTGCGATCTGGACCTTGCTCCATCATATCCCAGGTGGATGGGACAAAGCAGTTAGTTTACTCCAAGAACCAAAAGATCTTACTTTCTGGGACGTGGGACTTAAGGGTGACCTAAGCCTCTGGCAAAATATCAAGGGAGTGTTAGAAAGTGAATACACCATTTGGGTGGCGTTTCTAGGATCAACGTTTGTCACCATGGCCACGCACGGAACAGATCAGGATATGGTTCAAAGAATGTTGACTGCGAAAAATCATCATCGAAGTCGTTTAGCTCTGATTCTCTCCGGTCTTGCTGATATCCCCATCGTTCTTTGTTTCCTGATGGTTGGTATTTTACTATGGGTTTTTTATCAAATTCATCCGGATCCAAATTTGCCGGTAAAAAACGCGCATATTTTTGCTTATTACATTCTTCATGAACTACCAGTGGGAGTGCGTGGGTTATTGGTTGCCGGCTTATTTGCGACGGCGATGGGATCGCTCAGCACAGCTTTGAACGCTTTAGCAACGAGTTTTACCAAAGATTGGTACATGCCTTACATCCATCCACGAGCAACCGAACCACAAATGGTTCGATCCGCTCGTTGGAGCACCGTGATTTTTGCTATCGTGTTAATTGTGATTGGTTCTTTTACAGCTTGGGCTGTGATCGTCATGCCGAAATCACGAATCATTCCTATTGTCCTCGGAATTTTTGGTTATACTTACGGTTCTTTGTTAGGTGTTTTCTTAGTGGGAATGTTGACAAAAAGTCGTGGCAACGATTTTGGAAATATTTTAGCGATGATTTGTGGCTTTATCTTTGTTGCCGTTTTAAGTGGTTTACATAACGATATCCTTAATCTGATGGGATTTCACAAATTACCCCAACCAGATTGGTTGCCCGTCATTGAATTTCCTTGGCGCGTGATGTTTGGAACCTTGTTGACCTTCGTTATAGCCATTTTATTCCGAACACCAGAAAACCAGATCCGGATTGCTCGTGAACAAATAAAAAAAACGCAACAAGAAATAGTTGACTAAGTCGATGAGCTAAGCTAAGCTATGGGTATGGGAAAGGTGAATATTCATTATGCAAAGACTCATTTGTCGGAGCTGATTGGACTCGTTTTAAGTGGAGACGATATTATCATTGCCAAAGCAGGAAAGCCGTTGGTCAAAATGATCCCCATAAATCCGTTAAAAAGTGAACCTAGAAAGCTCGGAGGTTTAGCGGGTAAAATCACCATAGCATCTAACTTTGATGATGAAGATGATGAAATAAACCATCTTTTTTATGGTAAAACTTCTTCGTAAAATAGTGTGAGATTTCTTCTCGATACCCATCCTTTGATTTGGTCTTTGATGGCGCCTGACAAATTATCCGCAGATGCCAGACGTGTGATTTG
>CAYVFJ010000009.1:0-6415 GCA_964450905.1 uncultured Verrucomicrobiota bacterium | reverse complement strand
GTGAGGACCAGTCAACCATGATTTGTTTACGAGGTTATTGAGAGTATCAGGTGTTCCTTTATCAACGCCTTTATCAAAAACCAAAGGCGTATCGCTGCTAGAATTATCTGATAACCCATCGCCTGAGGCGCCGCCGATGGTGCAAGCGTATGAATTATAGGTGCCATCAAAGACAGGGGGAGTTCCACCACCACTCGCTCCTGAATATTCCTTATCCGTGCTTGACGCGCATTTATAGATCTTACCTAACGAAAGATAGTTACCATTCGTCAGTTGTTGAAAAACAATGCTCGAAGTCAACGCTCCTCCCGCATTGGTGCATCCGGGATAGGTATCGTTATTTTCCGTGGAAAACAGTTTAAAAGCCAATCCAATTTGACGGACACTATTCGCACATCTAGCGCGTCTTCCTTGTTCCAAAACTTTTCCAGCAACCGGGCCAACTAACGACATAAGGATGGCAATGATCGTGATTACCACAAGAAGTTCAATTAACGTAAACCCTTTACCCAAAAATTTTTTTGAAAGCCTTAAAAGAGTTAGCTGTTTCTCGATAGATTGAATCCATTTCATATTTTTATTAGTCTTTTTTATTCTCTAAAAATTCTTCTGCTCGATGGATCACCCTAATTTATTTTATAATAATAGTCAATCTCGATTATGTCTGAATGGTGCGCGCTGCAGGTTTCGAACCTGCGACCTCTTGCGTGTGAAGCAAGCGCTCTACCCCTGAGCTAAGCGCGCGATCTTTACATCTTTATGGGACCATCGATCTTTTCTGGTGAATGAAGATAATTCATATTATCATGAAGGACATGAATCGCCCAGTACAGCGTCAAGATGGTAAGACCTATCAAAATAAGAGAGAATCCCCATCCCCAGGCTTGATTTCGAGCACCACATGATTTCATTTTTCTTTCATATTCGATTTTGAGAGAATTAAAAAGTGCAAAATGATGAGAAATATTTTATGGAAGTAGTTTCCCAGCACGATTCATGAAGATTCTTTACCGCTACATCCTTCGATCTCATTTACTAAGTTTAGGGATGACCCTGATTGTCTTTACCTTTGTTCTACTCTTGGGAAATACCTTTAAAGACGCCGTTGCCCTATTGTCCAATCGAAACATCGGCCTCACTGTCATTTTCCAAGTCTTCCTATTTATAACTCCCTATATTCTTTCTTTTTCGATGCCGATGGCGCTTCTTGCGGCTACTCTGTTGGTGATCGGCCGTATTTCCGCGGATCAAGAACTGAATGCCTGTCGGGCATCGGGCATCAGTTTTCTTGGGCTCACTTTACCCGTCCTTGGCGTGGCCGCAGCGCTTTCATTGATTTGCCTTTATGTGAATTGTTTTTTGGCTCCAGAAAATCGATTCAAAGCCAATCAAGCTTTTGTTGAAATTGCATTTAAAAATCCCAGCACCTTGCTGGAAGAAGGACAATCCATGAACCTCGATGGCATGACGATTTATATTGGAAGGGTACATGCCCGAAAAAACACTCTGGAGAATGTGCGTGTGGTGCTTACCGATGGAAGCAAAAAACAGGATATTCGCGCGGAACGTGGAACGGTTTCTTCAAATTTCGAGCAAAAAAAAGTTCTCATTTCTTTATTCAACACAAGAGTGGATGAATGGGATCCTACAGATCCAGATAATTTCGGAAAACGCAGTTGGGGAAGATTTTTCGAAGCATTCCCTCCCATTGAATTGGATATGACAAAATTGGTTGATCAACGACGCGCGGTCAAGGAGGTTCACCATCTTAGCTCTCGTGAATTATGGAAACAAGCTTTGGAATTGAAAACCAAAGGCATTCATCCTACTCCGATGCTGGTAGAAATGCACAAGCGCGTCGCTTTGTCGTTCGCGTGTATTTCGTTTGTTTTGATTGCTCTCCCCTTGGGAATCCATGTTCAACGACGGGAAGCATCCATTGGCATCTTGATGAGTCTAGGGCTTGCCATTTTTTATTATCTTCTTATTTTACTTGCGGAAGGCATGAAAAAAAGCACATCTCTTAGTCCAGAGTGGATTGAATTGATGGTATGGATTCCCAACCTTGTTTTTCAGACTCTGGGACTCTATTTGCTATGGAGACAAAGACGGGTTTAAAAATTGAGAATTGAGAATGAAGAATTCAGAATTGAGAAAAGAAACCGAAAGGATGGAAAGCCATTTTACTCACAAGCCTCTTGTGATTATTCCCACTTACAATGAACGAGAAAATCTTCCTAAATTAGTTGCATCGATTCCTCAAATAGCTTCTCTCGATTTGCTTTTTATTGATGACCATTCAACAGATGGAACTCGGGAATGGATTCGCGAGCAGAGGTCGATCCGCAAGGAAATTCACCTCATCGAACGTCCTAGCAAACTGGGTTTAGGGACTGCTTATCTCACAGGATTTCAGTGGGCTTTAGAAAGAGATTACGACCTTATTTTTGAGATGGACGCGGATCTATCTCATAACCCAGAGGAGATCATCCATTTTATCCAAAAAATCGATGAAGGCGCGGATCTTGTCGTTGGATCACGTTATCTGAACGGCATTCGAATTATCAATTGGCCTTTAGGCCGCCTCATCTTAAGCCAATTTGCCTCTAGTTACGCTCATTTTTGGACAGGATTACCGCTGACAGATCCCACAAGCGGTTTTAAATGTTTTCGAAGAAAAGCATTGGAATCTTTAAATTTAAATAAAATCCGTTCCAATGGTTATGCTTTTCAAATTGAGATGGACTATTATGTGTGGAAAATGGGCTTTCGGCTCGCTGAAATCCCTATCGTCTTTACGGATCGTCACCTCGGTTCTTCAAAAATGAATCCACAAATTGTCCGTGAAGCCGCCTGGCTAGTCCCAAAACTCAGATGGATGTATCGATCAGGAACTCTTATCTCTTAATTCTTGCGCTGCCTCCACTCATGACATGTTTGACTTCTTCCAATGTCACCTGCGAAGTATCTCCTCGTGTGGATTGAACCAAAGCGCCGTGCGCGGCTCCTAACTCCACACATTCTTGAGGTGACATCCCTGTGAGGAACCCATCAATCACGCCTGCAGAAAATCCATCGCCGCCTCCAACGCGATCTTCAATCTCAAGATCTTTGTAAATTCGCGATTGATAAAATTGATCTTCGTGCCAAAGGATGGCGCTCCAATTATTTAACAATCCGGAAGTTACCTCTCGCAGGGTGGTTGCCACTCCTTTCAAATGAGGATAGGTTTTTACCACTTTTTCCACCATTTTTTTGTATTGCGCGGGATCGAGCGAGGAATAATCTTTACCAGTTCCTTCAATTTCAAACCCAAGCGCTTTTTCAAAATCTTCTTCATTTCCAATCAAGAAATCGATGTTTTTAATTAAACGTTTAGTCACTTTTTGGGCCTGCGAAGAATTCCAGAGTTTCCCTCGAAAGTTGAGATCATAACTCACCACGGTCCCCGCGTCACGCGCAGCCTGAAGCGCTGTTTGAACGGTCTCAGCACAGGAATCCGAAAGGGCCGCGAAAATGCCGCCGGTATGAAGCCATCGTGTTTTAGCAAAGACCGATTTCCAATCCACGTCCTTAGGTTCCATATGAGAAGCCGCCGCATGCCCGCGATCGTAGAGAGTCATGCTTCCTCTCGCGCCCATCCCTACTTCGGTGAAATTCAAACCAATTCGATCTGTTTTTCCAACGCCATCATATTTCACCATCACTACGTGAGACACATCCACTCGGCCAGCTCGGGCGTGTTGTAAGATCAGTTGGCCCAAAGGATGATCGACCAGACGCGAGATCCAGCCGGTTCGCAATCCAAGACGCGAAACTGCGTAAGCCACATTATACTCACCTCCACCTACGTGTGCTTCAAAAAGATTGGAGAATTCGATCCGCCCGTGTCCTTGGGGAGAAAATCGGATCATACATTCTCCAAGAGAAATAAGATCATACTGGGTGGACTCTATATTTTTGATATGGATCTTTGTTTTCATATCTCGCTAAAAAAACTATTCTGTTCGAAAAAAACATTCCCTCTCAGGTAGAACGATCATTTTAAACAAAAAACGGGCTGAAAGGTTCAACCGTCCTTCACGTTAGAACAATCTATCTTGGTTTATACTGATGGAATTAACTTTGCAATAGGATACCATCACGTTTTATAAATGCTTCATATGGATCTTATTTTTTCTCCGTGAACTCTGGGAGACTTTTTCGCAACAATCCTCAAGGTAGAAACCTATGTTATTAGAACTTCGGCATTTATCGAAAAACTATCCTTCTCCGGCGGGTCAAGAATCCGTGAAGGTTCTGGAAGATATTAATCTTCAATTAAATCACGGAGATTCCGTGGCTATCGTCGGTCCATCAGGCTGTGGAAAGAGCACTCTGTTGAACATGATGGGAACATTGGATCGCCCGGGTTCCGGACATATTTTACTAGATGAACATGATTATTCGCGATTGAACGACATCGAACTAGCAGCTTTTCGTAATCGCCATATTGGCTTTGTCTTTCAACAACATCATCTTTTGCCACAATGCTCGGCTCTGGAAAATGTTTTAATTCCAACTCTGGTCGCTTCTGGACCAACTTCTAGAAGGGAATTTGAAACACGCGCAAAACAACTTCTTAAGGAGGTTGGGCTGGAATCTAGAATGCTGCATCAACCGGGTGAATTATCGATGGGAGAATGTCAACGCGTAGCCGTGGTTCGAGCTCTCATCAATCATCCTCGATTGTTATTAGCAGACGAACCGACCGGTTCTTTGGATCATGCGTCTGGAGAAAAATTGATTCAATTATTACTCCATTTTAATCGTCAAAAAGGTGTCGCTCTTATCTTGGTCACGCATTCTCAAGATTTTGCAATGCGTATGGCATCTGTTTTTGAGCTTCAAGAAGGACAATTGATCCCGAAAAAAATCCCGATTCAGTCCGGGTAAGGTTGTCATAATAAATTTTAGCTTAAACTTGATGAAAGATGAAATTGATGTGATGCGTGATCTATCAGGCAAACTGGATCCCGTGGGTATCACCTATATGCTTACGGGTTCTATGGCGATGAATGATGATGCGCAACCAAGAATGACTAGAGATGACACATTCCTAAGATGAAAATGAAGACGCCCACTGCTTTTATTGTTTTTTGGATTGTTTCTATCTTATTCCATCGTCTTCCAAAAATGGATGCGCAAGATAACAAAATCAACGACGACTATTCTCAGAAAATCGAAAATCTCTTTAAATCATCTTCTTTAACCGACACAGAACGGCTCCATCAATTTTTCGATCTCTCGTGGAACGATTTGATGCATGAATTTCCGGAGCACGCCACTCTTTTCGGTCAATCTGGGCAAAACGATCACTGGACAGATCTTTCATCAGAAGCGATTCAGCGACGTAAAAAAAACTTCCAACAATCGTTGGCCGTTCTTCTCAAAATTCAGCTGAAAAATCTGAATGAACCCGACAAACTGAGTTACGATTTATTTAAAGAGAAAACTGAAGAAACCATCGAGTCACTCCAGTTTCGCGAAGACTACAATCCTTTCAATCAAATTGATTATACACCCATCAATCCATTGAGCGGAATTCATCTGCTGATCCCCAAGGTCTTCGAGATCATGCCTTCGTCTACTCTTAAACATTATGAAGATCTCTTGGCTCGACTCGGAGGAATCGCTCCTCTTCTCAAGCAAACCATCGCTTTGCTTGATCGAGAACTAAAAGCCGGGTTCATTCCGCCTCAGGTCATTTTGGAAAATGTGCCTCAGCAAATCAAAAATCTTTTGGTTGAAGATCCGCTAAAAAGTCCTCTCCTCAAAGCATGGACACAATTTCCTGAATCCTTTTCTTCGGAAGAAAAAGAGCGTTTACAAAAAGAAGCGATCTCTCTTTTCACAAAAGAAGTTGTCCCAGCCTATCAACAACTTCTGGATTATCTCGTTAAAATTTATATCCCGAGCTGTCGTCCCTCGGTTGGTCTCAAGAATCTGCCTCAGGGCGCCTCCTTTTATGCCTGTTTGGTTAAACGCCATACCTCAACCCATTTAACTCCGGAAGAAATCCACAAAATAGGTCTCAGCGAAGTTCAACGGATCCGTCATGAGATGGAACCGATCATCAAAAAAACAGGGTTTCAGGGTGATCTTCTTGAATTTTGTCATTTCATGCGTAACGATCCACAGTTTTCTTTTAAAAATTCTTTTGACCTTTTACGAGCTTATCGGGATACAGCCAAACGGATTGATCCGGAACTGGTTAAACTTTTTAAAAAAATCCCTCGTTTACCTTATGGAGTGATCGCTGTGCCGCCTCATGAAGAAGCCACACAACCGGATGCCTACTATAGACCGGGCTCACTTGAAATCGGTCGACCGGGATATTTTTATGCAAACACTTACCATATTGCCTCTCGTAAAA
>CAYVFJ010000008.1:0-2791 GCA_964450905.1 uncultured Verrucomicrobiota bacterium | reverse complement strand
AAAAATCAAAAAGATAACAAGGATTATTTCTTGCCTACCAGAAGTTTCATATCCGCGTCCACCATCAGACGAACGAGATCTCTGAAGTTGGTTTTAGGTTCCCAGCCAAGAGCTTTTTTTGCTTTCGAATAATCTCCAACCAATAAATCGACTTCACTGGGACGTTCATACCGAGGATCTTTCATCACATATTGTTTCCAATCCAGATCAAGATACGAAAAGGCCGCTTCCAAAAACTCACTTACCGAATGAGTTTCTCCAGTGGCAATCACATAATCATCCACATGATCTTGCTGCAACATCAGCCACATCGCTTCCACGTATTCCTTGGCATAACCCCAGTCACGTCGCGCATCAAGATTTCCCAAAAAAAGTTTATCTTGAAGACCCAACTTGATGGCTGCCGCGGCGCGTGTGATTTTTCGGGTAACAAAAGTTTCTCCTCGACGTGGAGATTCATGGTTGAAGAGAATGCCGTTGCAAGCATAGAGCTGGTAGGCTTCGCGATAATTCACCGTTGCCCAGTAAGCAAAAACTTTTGCGCAACCATAAGGACTGCGGGGATGAAAAGGGGTTGTTTCTCGTTGCGGTGTTTCAGCCACTTGACCAAACATTTCACTGGAAGAAGCTTGATAAAATTTGGGTCGCACACCCGTTTCACGAATGGCCTCCAAAATCCGTATCGTTCCAACTCCCGTGACATCAGCAGTATACTCAGGAATATCAAAACTCACTCGAACATGACTTTGAGCTCCTAAATGATAGATCTCATCGGGTTTAAGATCAAAAAGGAGCTTTACCAAATTGACGCTATCACTCAAATCACCGTAATGAAGAAAAAGATGAACCCCCATCACGTGAGGATCTTGATAAAGATGGTCGATTCGGCCCGTATTAAAAGTGCTGGCACGACGGATAATTCCATGGACTTCATACCCTTTGCTAAGAAGTAATTCAGCCAGATAAGATCCATCTTGTCCCGTTATTCCTGTAATCAACGCCTTTTTACTCATAATCGATCACTCATCTTTATCAATAATGATCCATCAACAAAAGCGCAAAATCTTATTTGTTTTTTTCGGGATCACATGCTTTAGAATAACGCCCATGGCAAAGCTATCTGTGTCTTCCGATTTTCATATGCTTCCCGCGGAAACTCCCGAAGAAGCTTTGAAACGGATTGTGACCCTCTGTTCCCAGGAGATTCCAGAAGCATTTGGATTTCATCCAATGAATGATATTCAGGTGATGGCCCCGATGCATCGAGGAATTTGTGGAGTTGAAAATTTAAATCGCGAACTTCAGCAGGCGCTTAATCCAAAGAAAGATCGGGATGATGAATTTCGATTGCGTCGGGAGGATGAAATATCTGAAATAGAACGATTTGGCCGATCTTACCGGATTGGCGATAAAGTCATGCAAATAAAAAATAATTATGATAAAGACATTTTTAACGGAGATATGGGGCGGATTCTTTCCCTCTCTCGAGAAAATCAAAAATTGCAAGTGCGTGTGGACGACCGGGAGATCGAATATGATTTCAGTGATTTAGATGAATTGATTCCTGCTTATGCCATCTCGATTCATAAATCACAGGGAAGCGAGTATCCAGCGGTGGTGATTCCGATTTTGACCCAGCATTATGTGATGCTTCAGCGTAATTTAATTTACACAGCAATCACGCGCGGCAAAAAACTAGTGGTGCTTGTGGGTTCCTACAAAGCCATGGCCATTGCTGTAAAAAACAACAAGACAGCCCATCGTTATGGGATGCTCAAAAAACGTTTATCAGAATAGTCCATGAATTATGCTTAAAATGGAACCGTTCACCCCCCTATTTAATAAAACCGGCTTGGGGAGCACACGCCGCTGGCGTGTGCTCCCCATTCTGCAAATCACTTAAAAATGGGACGCATTTTAAATGACTTGCTAGTGGTGCCTTAAAGTGCAACGATGAACAGAGCTTAAATCAAAGCTAAATTCTTTAAACCTTAACCCATTCATCAATCCTATGAAATATCCCTTCGTTTATACATTCCTTTTAACTTTTTTGGTAAGCGCTCTCTTCGCAAATGATGGAACGTGGCTCACGGATCATACCAAGGCTTTGGAGAAAGCTAAGGCAGAAAATAAGCTCGTGCTCATGGATTTTACAGGGTCAGATTGGTGCCCTATTTGTATCATACTAGACAAGGAAGTTTTTAGTCAGAAGGAATTTAAAGATTATGCCGAGAAAAAATTTGTCCTCTTGAAGGTTGATTTTCCTCTTAAGAAACGTCTCCCGGAGGCTATGGAAAAACAAAATGATGGTTTGATGAATCAATTTAAAGTCGTAGAGTTTCCTGCTCTCATTGCGATCAATTCTAAAGGTAAAGAAATATGGAGAGGCGGTTACTTGCCAGGCGGCCCTTCGGCATTGATTGCAGAGTTGAATAAGTTAAAGAAGTAATCAGCTTCCATTGGGTCGGAAATTGGCTGGTATTTTACGTCGAATAGGGTAGGGTCGCGGTTTATGGCAGCACTTGATGATTATTTTCGCGCGATGGTCGAGCACGGAGCTTCGGATTTCCATCTGACAAGCGGCACCTGTCCCATGTTTCGCATCAGCGGAACGATGTCTGCTGTGAGCGATCAAGTTCTTAACCCAGAATTTGCTAAAGAATTGATTTATGAAATATTGTCCGAACGTAATCGTGTGGAATGGGAAAAAAATCATGACACCGATTTTGCTTATGAACTCGCGGGGGTAGGCCGTTATCGCTGCAATGTTTTTGCCGATAGAAATGGCATC
>CAYVFJ010000007.1:0-7795 GCA_964450905.1 uncultured Verrucomicrobiota bacterium | reverse complement strand
GATAGGGTTGTAACTTCTATTCTTATGGCAGTCTTTATTTGGAGATTTTCATCTTGGAAGTTTTCATGGGAGTGGGACAAACAATGCGCTATTTATTTTTTTCAGTTTGGACTACTGCTTTTTGGCTGTGGAATGCTTGGAAAGATTATTTTTGGTTTCGATACCTTTATGGTGGGAACATTCTGGGATAATGAAACTCTTGGTTGCTATTCTCGTGCCCAAGTTTTTGCAAGGCTTCCGATGGATGTTGGAAGCGGTTTTCTTTCCATGATGGCCCTGGCGCTTTACTCGACAGAAGCCCGAAAGTCGAATGAGTCAGTAAGTCAAAGTTATCAAAAAATGACATTCAATATAGGACGAATTTCCATGTGGATGTCAGGAGTAATTGCTCTCCTTCTAGAGGATTTGGTGCCATATGTTTTTGGTCTAAAATGGACTTCTTTGTCACCATTTTTTTGGGCTTTAATTCCATATGCTATTGGACGTCCACTTTTTCAAAATGCAGCACAATGTCTCACCTCGCTCCACGAACAGAAATACTTTTTTTATACCTTATTTATCCTTTCTCCTATCTATATGCTCACACTCATGTTTTCCCTAGGAAAAAGTGTTATTTGTGTCGCGTTTACAAGTGGATCAATCTTGGTTATCGGATACATGATTCTTGAACTTCGAGTGAATCAACGATTAGGTGGAAATGCATGGAAGTCCATGCTTCTACCGTTTGGGTTATTCGTTGTTACACTCCTTGTGTTTTTTGGAGTGCGCTGTATAAAACAGCATGGTCTTCCTAGTTTATTATGTAATGGGGCTTTGGCGATCTTCTATTCCGTTGGGGTCTTCTGGGAATGGAAGCGAAGTAGCAAAAAAAGTCCTTTCCAGCGTCCGATTTCATGACCCAAACGGCTTAAAAAAATAGGTTGAATCAAACGATAGAATTTCATTTGTGGAACATAAAATTTTAATCTGGATGTATAACGAAGCATTGGGAAAAAGAGGGAAATCCATAGGACGCTCTTTAAAGACCATCGAAGACCATCCAGAAATGCCCTTGTAAAAGACCGTTTTTCAAGAAGGAGTTGGCGTTGACTGCAACCTTCTCCACGACCGATCCGCTGAGACCAAAAGATACTCAAATCTTCTGGCACAGAATGTTTGACAATGAGTTGAAAATCTTCCTTACGGCGAAATCTTTGGGCCATGCGTTCACCGAATACTGCATCTTCACCAGCACAAATAGGAACTACAAATCCTTCCGGAAAAAGGCCGACTTCCAAGGCGCATCGACGTCGGCAAGAATATCCTTCGCACCAGTTGACAGTTTCTCGACCAGATTTATAGAGGTAATGATGTTCAGCTTCTACCATTGCTCCAAAGGGATGTTGCTTGTTTTCTACAGCCGAATCAACGATCACATAATCTGCTCCATTGTCATAATGAATTTTTATGCGCTCTAAAAAATCATTAGGTAGGCGGACGTCTGCATTAAGAATAACAACGACTTCACCTTTTGCAATTCTTATCCCCTGATTTCGAGCGCCACAACGACCATCACGGTTATCCTGTTTTAGAAGGTGGAATCGTGGATCACCAAAATTCTGGACTATGTTTGGAGTGTGATCCTCTGAAGCATCGACGATCAATACTTCATAATCTGTATAAGAATTTTCACGAATTGAAATTAAAGTTTTCAGAATATCTTCGGATTCATTACGAGTTGGAATGACAATGCTGAAAAATGGGGAGGAAGGGTTCATGTCACTTCTTTTTTTTGCGTGCGTGTTTTTCGGATTCACGGAGCTTTTGCACCCACGCGTCGAGATCTTCCACCGCACGTAAGCGATTCTGGATCTCCTGACGAAATTCGGATTCTTTCGTGGCCAGTTCTTGTAGGGAAGTCAGTTTCCCCTCGCGCCATGCCACCCACGGGATGCCGGTCAGAATATCCACCTCATGACAGGTGAGGGTATCGAGTCCCATTTGGTGATAAGCCAAGTCCACCAAACGGCGAGCCATTCGCAGGCATGACGTTTCATGCGTCGTCGTCGAGCGCGCCAACAGGTGTTGACGAAGGTTTCCCAGAGAAAGGAGCAGATGCTTCCGATCCTGACGTCGTTCCCCGGAACGGTCCTGCTCTAGCGTATTCAGGTTGTAGGCCTTACTCTCCACGCACAGTAAGGGGTGTAATAGACGGATATGAATCGAATTCCATGGCGTCACAAGAGCGCTCTCCCTAATTTCTTGAGGGTTGATTCCAATGATTCGGTGCAGAAGATTGACCGCCACTTCGAGTCCAGTTCTAGAAACTGTCAACATCCCAGTATTGACAGATTGCTCCTGGCGGCTGCAGGGCAGGCTAACCTCCACATCGAACCCTTGCGATTTCAACAAACGGACAACCTCGACCATCTGCTCTGTTTCGGCCAAACCATCGGCGTCAACACTGGTGTAAGGCCGCCCAGTTCGCCACGGATCCTCATCTGGCACCTCGTGGATTTCGCTCCAAATGTTGACTGCCTGCCCCCCGATTAAGACAACCCCTGCTTCGGAAAGGGCGGACAATACCAAAGTCATTTGCTCGGGAAGTTTTGGAAACTCCAGCTTCACGATAAAGGAGAAGGCATATCCCCGAGAACCTCATCAGGATCGATGGTGATATGAACTAAACGGTTCCTACGTTGCAATCGTTCCTTTTCCGCAAGGGTGCGGGCTGTAAGATCCTGCTCGCGCAGGCGAGACTTCTGTCGCGCATAAAGGCGAAAATCGCCCAATCGCAGCACCACGCCTGACGGCAGGGTCAGGCTGGGTGATGATCTCTCGCGCGTGGTGGACGTCCGATGTCTTCTCATACTCCAAAGATACCTTTTTTCCAACCGTCATTCAAGCGATTTGGGATGTATCCCAAATAAATTCATTTGCATTTTGTGGGTTCATGATTCGCCGCAAAAGGGCGCAAAAGAACGAGCCATCTTTTAGACCTCCCAAATACGAGAGGCAGGCAGAATGAACAAAATGAACAGAATTTCTGCAGCAGCGCCAACAATCTTGTCCTGAGCATGTCGAAGGGAACACGAGAAAAGACATAAGTTCACCAGAGGATGGGGACTGGATAACGATGAATATGAAGATCTGGTGTGACCAAGGTGATATTTTCAGCAAGAGCTTGGCAGATAAGCATACGATCAAAAGGATCCTGATGGTAATCTGGCAATCGTTCCAAATAGGTTAAGCAACTGAAATTGAGTGGCAGTATTTCAAGGTGGAGAAGGTGGATCGCCTGTTGTAAAAAGCTGCCCGGTGAAAGGCGAAGTTTTAAACGGTGGAGTTTCTGGTATTTCAATAAAATCTCCCATCCTGATATGACGCTCAGAAAAACCTCATGATCATTCCCTGCAAGCATTTCTCGTGCTTGCTTTGATAATTTCTCAGGAGCATCCACCATCCAAAGTAACGTGCATGTATCTAACAGGAGTTTCACAGAGAACTATTGTAGAAAAGATCCAACTCTTTTTTATTAAGCGGATCGTTAAAATTCTTGCTCATAAAGAGAACACTTCCCTTTAAACATCCTAATTTACGTTGCTTAAATGGCTTGGACCGATTCAATGGACGAAGTTCCGCAACAGGCTTATTGCGTTCACACAAAATAATAGATCTACCCATTTTAATTTCACGCAGATACTGTGATAAATGAGTTTTTGCATCATGAATATTAACCAGCTTCATAGTCGAAAGCTAGACTATATAAGTAACCAGATCAAGAAATATTTTTCTTGATTCATATTTGGCCAAAGACAAAGAGGGCGCAAAAAAGTAAAAAATGGAATGGAATGGATTTCTACTTTGAATGTAGCGCCGGATTGTTCTAACTCAAGCGTTATTGTGTTTGCATTTCCAGTTTTTTTCTGTACCACTTTGCCCACGATGATTGAAGTTGAGCGAGAGGCTGATGGGCGCTGGATTGCTGAAGTTTCCTCTATTCCAGGAGCGCTTGCTTACGGCGCTACACATGTCGAAGCAGTTTCACATGTCGAAGCTCTAGTCCTTCGTATTTTGGCGGATGGTCCTCGCGAATGTGCTAAAGGTTGCAAAACAAGATGAAAGTGTCGGATTCACGTGGTTTCTATGAAAAGTATTTTGATTCGGCTAATATTGCTGAATTTCGTTATGATGTTGGGGCTTGGGCAACCAGTTACTTGCTTAAAAAGCATTTGGCTTCATACACAAAAATTCATTTGAATATAGGTTGTGGAGTTGGCCAGGTGTTTTATCAAATTTCAGCGGCACAACACGTGGGGGTGGATTATTCATTTAACACACTTGTTCAAGCTAGAAAATCGGCCCCTCCAGAAGTCTTCTTGATTCAGGCGAGCGCTATAGCGCTTCCCATCAAGAGCAATTATGTAAATGCAGTTTCGTCTGCTCATGTGATTGAACATATTGCAGATGATGGAGCGATGCTTGTTGAAGTCGAACGTGTTCTGATAAAAGGAGGAAACTTTGTGATCATTACGCCCGGCCGTTCTAATGGTATTCCTGATCAAGATGAATGTATGATCAATGGGCATTATCGTCGTTATTATGGAAAGTATGTCCGCTCTATCATGACTCAAACTCCAACACTTCAGTTAAAACAGATCGAGTGTCGACATCGTGTTCTTGGAGGGATTTGGAACCGGTTAAAATGGTTTTTTAGAGCATTCAATTATCCTCTTAAACGATGGATATTTCGAGATGAGCGAAGCATCTTTGAACGGCGCTTTTATCAGATTTTTATATTGCCCGTCATCTTTTGGCCATTAGAATTGCTGGATCGCTTGGTTAAAAAAAGAGATCGTTACTTTTGGGAGTCTGAATCTAATAATTATCTGATGGTTTGGAGTGGTCAGAAGAAAATTTAATGGTCAAGCATTAGCCGCGAAAAGTAAAAAAATGGAATGGATTGCCACTTTGAAGATTGTTATTAAAAAGTCTCACTCGGATCTTATTTTCTTTCCGTGATCTCTACTGATCTCTGTACGAGATCCTCTTATTAAAATTTAAAATACTTTTTGCTAGATTTAGATTTCTGGGTCTCATTAAAATTTTGTTTATTCTGTAAAGAAGGACGTTGAGGATGTTGCTTGTGGCGCCGAATTGAAGAGGAGCCGTTTTTCTTGAGATTGAGATACGTCTTGTTAATCCTCAATCGCGAATTGCATTTCCCGCGTATTTTCGACCACCTTGGATGCTTGCATGATCTCCAAGCTTACCACTCCACCATCATATCCAAAGTCAGCGATCACTCCAGGACGAATTTCATCACTTTCTTGAATACGAATATCTCGGAATTTAATAGTTATAGTATCTGTTTCCTTATCATATTCAGCTTTCATATTTTTCCTTCCATTCCATATTTTTTGAAATTTGAGGTTTTATAGAGAGTCACAATCACTCTTTCGGTATAGGTTTCCTCCACCACTATACGTAATAACATATCGCAACCCAGCAGAGAATCAAAATAATGTCGCATATAAATTTCGCGTGGAACTTGGCCTGGGATAACGACATCTGGTTTTTCTATAGCCTTCTCCACTTCTGCAGAGTCAACTTCTCTACTTTTGGCCTTAGTCAGAGCATGATGTGTCCAGCGAAAAGGTTTCATTTCCTGTTTTTTTACAAAGTAAGGATGTTGAGGATATTGCTTGTGGCGCCGAATTGAAGAGGAGCCGTTTTTCTTGCAATGCGATTTCTTAGATCTGTTGAATGAAGTAGTTGCTCCGCCTTTCCGACAATGTTTTTAGGCGCTGTGCCTACTAAAAAATTCTTCCCCGCCTTTACAAGTCGTGTCCATTCGGTTTCTTCGCGTAAAATTAAACATGGACGGTTAACCACAGCGGCTTCTTCTTGGATGCCGCCAGAATCACTCATGACGAAAATTGCATTTTGTAATAAGGCGATAAAATCTAGGTTTCCCAACGGCGGAAGTTGATGAATGGTGGATGCAAGGGTGATTTTGTGATGTTTTAAAATAGCGACAGTTCTTGGGTGGATGGGGAATAGGACAGGGATTTTCTTTGAAATTTGATTGATCGCTTGAATCAGTTGTGAGAAACGTTTCATATCATCGGTGTTCTCCGCTCGATGGAGAGTTGCTAGGACGTAAGATTCAGGTCGGACATTAAAATGTTTTAGACGACTGGCTCTAGCTAATTTCATGGTACGACGAGTTGCGTCTAATCCTGTGTTTCCCACGAGATAAACTTTTTTTGAATGGATCCCTTCTTTTTTGAGGTGCTGCACAGCTTGTTGATCAGGCGCAAAAAGAAATTCTGAAATATGATCCACAAGAATTCGATTTTTTTCTTCGGGCATGAAACGGTTGAATGAACGACAACCCGCTTCTACGTGTGCCACAGGAATGTTCAGTTTGGCAGCAGCCAATGCTCCAGCTAAAGTCGAATTGGTATCGCCAAGAACCATGACCAGATCCGTCTTGGACTTCTGCATGATGGGTTCTAACTTTTCTAGCATTTTTGCGGTCTGAATTCCTTGGCTTGCAGATCCAACATTCAAAAAATAATGAGGGGATTTAAGTTGAAGTTCTCGAAAAAAAATACGGTCCATATTTTCGTCATAATGTTGACCTGTGTGGACTAAGATGTGACGACATTTTTTATCAAGAAGAGGGAGTAAGGGCGAAAATTTGATAATTTCAGGTCTTGTGCCCAGTACTGTTAAAATAGTTTTCATCAATTGAGAAGGAATTTAGCCGTAAAAAGGCGCAAATTCGAAATAGATTTAGACAGAATTAACAAAATTTACAGAATTATTTTATCCCGATTACATCGGGCCAAACATATTTTTAGATTTCTAAGTCTCATTAAAATTCGGTTAATTCTGTAAATTCTATCAAAAAAACCTGGTTTATCTGGTTGATGGTAGAAAATAAGAGTTAGACAGAATTAACAGAATAATTCGATTAAAATTATGGGCATCTACCTTAAATTTTGTAAATTCGGTAAATTCTGTCAAAAACCAGAGATTTTGCGGCCATTGTCTTTATTGGAACGAGTTGGGATGGAATAGAAGTCGATACAAAAGGCGTAGATGTGCTTGGATAACCTTAGCTGTTTTCATTTTTGATTCTCCAAAGCGGCGAACGGATAGCAGGGCTGGAACTTCGGCTACCTTCCTATTTTGCTTTAATGCCTTAAGCATCATTTCGGCAAGACAAGTAAAATCATAAGCAGGAGATTTGATCTGTTCATAAACTGAACGACGATAGACACGGGCCAAGGCCGTAAATGTGTAAATTTGTTTTCGAAGAATAAGTCGATACGTGGCTGTAAGCGCTTTGCTTAAAAACATCCGATAAGAGGGGACACCGACCACTCTACCTTGAGGATGATAAGGAGATACGGTAACCAAATCAGCTCCTCTTTCCATTTCTAATAACATGGGTTCAAGGAGTGAAGGATCATAAGTACAGTCGCTATCAAGATTAGCAATCCACTCGCCACAAGATTCGTCAACACCCGTTCGGATAGCGGCTCCTAGATTAAGATTTTGTGGGTGACGTATGACACGGGTATTTGGATATTTTCCAAAAGCATGAGATAGTTCTGTATGTGTATTATCCGTACTGCCATCATCAATGAAAATAAGTTCCGTGTTATATTTAGCAACGATGTGATCAAGCACGGGGAATAATTTTTCTTTGAGCTGAGAAATTCCATCAGCTTCATTATAGCAAGGAATAATAAGACTCAGGCTTCGCATGGTGAAATAAATTTGCCACAAAAAGGCGCAAAAA
>CAYVFJ010000006.1:0-3183 GCA_964450905.1 uncultured Verrucomicrobiota bacterium | reverse complement strand
AACAAACACACAACCATTAAAATAAAATTCATTTATGGCTAAAGTTATTATTGAAAACATCATCAAGATTTATCGTGATGACAAAGGGAATGATGTCAAAGCTGTCGATGATGTCAGTTTGGAAATTCATGATGAAGAATTTATGGTTTTAGTCGGTCCCTCTGGATGTGGAAAATCAACCACTCTACGGATGGTAGCCGGGCTTGAAGAAATTACAGCGGGCAATATTTCCATCGATGGACGGTTGATCAATCATGTGCCACCAAAAGATCGCGATATTGCCATGGTTTTCCAAAATTACGCTCTTTATCCTCACATGACCGTGCGAAATAATATGGCTTTCGGCTTGAAACTGCGTAAATATCCGAAAGCAGAGATTGATAAACGGGTCGAAGAAGCCGCAGAAATTCTTGGGATCCGCTTATTATTGGAACGTAAACCCAAGGAACTCTCAGGAGGACAACGACAAAGAGTTGCGGTAGGACGTGCCATCGTTCGCAAACCGAAAGCCTTCCTTTTTGATGAACCACTCTCCAATCTGGATGCCAAAATGCGCGTTCAAATGCGCACAGAAATATCGAAACTACATACCCGATTGGCCGCTACCATGATCTATGTCACCCACGATCAAGTGGAAGCCATGACGATGGGAGATCGTATTACGGTCATGAACGCAGGTAAAATCCAACAAGTCGCTACGCCCTTGGAAATCTATAATCATCCAAAAAATATTTTTGTGGCTGGGTTCATAGGAAGTCCAACCATGAACTTTTTTGATGGAACCATTCGTCAAGACGGCGGAAAATTATTTTTTTGCGAAAAAGGAACTCAGGACGCGCGTGGATTCACTGCGCGCGTGGATGATGATCATATTTCTAAGCTCCAAAATTATGTGGGCAAAAATGTGAAGTATGGAATAAGACCCGAAGATATCCACGACAAACTCTACGCAGGATCAGCGGACCCAACTAAAGTAGTGCAAGCAACCGTGGAAGTGGTGGAGCCCATGGGTTCTGAAGTCTATCTTTACATGAATACGGGCGCCCACAGCTTTATTGCGCGTGTGAACGTTGCTGAAAAAGCAGACGTGAATCATAAATTAGATTTAATATTCAACACCAAACGCGCGCACTATTTTGATGTTCAAACGGAACAGGCCGTCATCTAAATTTAGCGCTGTTTCCACTCCGAAGCAGGATGATTGACTGTGGAATGCTTATCCAGAGGATCATATTTTTCTGCTAAACCTAATTCAAACGCTTCGTTCGCAGGATTGGAAGAAACACCACGATATTGACTATGACATCGATAACAAATGGTCACTTCTGGCAGTGAAACATAGAGCAGATAATCCGCGGCAGCAGCTCCAGCCAAAACCAGAAATGCAGTGATCACTTGATTGTACCCATAAAAAATGAGACTGACTATTGCAGCGCCCAAGAAAATAGAGATTCCTAGGGTGCGGTTAAAATCTTTTTGCACATATAATTTTTCGAGTCCGCATAGAACACATTTATCGACGACATTATTTTCTCGCATTTTTTTGCTGATTTGAAGCTGGATCGCTTTTCCACAACCCGGACATGGAGATTCATCTTGGGAAAGATCATCAAAGCTTAATTCACAATAACAATGAGGACAACGAAAAGAGATCATCATAACTTTAAAAATAGTCGATCAAAATAGATATGCCATTCTGAACATTTACCTTTCATTCTCAATGATTAATTTATAGTTCTTTATGTTTGTGAATTTGTCTACCATCCACACGTTTGTATCTCGCACGTCATCAGGTCGGTGTTTTGATGACTGATCCAATAAAAGAAAAAATCAAATGAAACCAGATGCCATAAAAATCATCCGATTATGGGAGTGGCGTATCTTTCTTCTACTCATCTACGCGCTTCCGTTAAGTGAAGGACTTAAAAATGTTTGTTGGGGGATCCTTCTCTTTTTATGGCTCACCCGAACGATTTCAGAAAAAAAATGGCCTCGTCTAGAAATGGTCGGCATCACGACTCTTATTTGGCTGCTTACCGGAATTTGGAGCTCCTATTTTTCTACAGAACCTTTTCTTAGTTGGAAAGGCTTTTGGGATATGTTTCGCGGATCCGTTCTCCTTTGGATTGGGAGTTCACTTTTAAAAGATAACCAAAACCAAAAAGCCTTTTTCTTTCATCTTATTCTATCCACGGTTTTGGCTTCTCTTGTAGGATGGATCCATTATTACCAAGTCACTCACGATCCTCTGAAAGTCGCTTTTCATCATCACCTTGAGCTTCCTTCTATAGGACATTTTAACCAGAGCGGAATTTATTTAGCGATGATATGGCTCGTTCTCCTTTCCTCTTCTCTCCTTAAACCCTTATTTTTAAGTAAATGGGCAAACGTTTCCGTGGCTGCTCTTATTGGATTGGCGTTACTGGCTACTACGGCACGTTCATCGATTGCTGTTGCTGGATTTCTCACGCTTATCATGATCTGCATCATAAAGCCACCACGTTGGCTTCTTTATGTTCTTACTTTTGGAGTAGCCGTGATTCTTATCAGTCTAGCCACCAGTTCAAGCCTAAGAAATCGGGCCTTTTTTCAAGGTTCATTTAAAAATCGATCTGACCTATGGGAACGCGCCTGGCAAAGCACAAAAGACCATCCTTGGACCGGTGTGGGGCTCAATAACTTTAAAAGCACTCAGAAAAATGATCCTGTTGTCCTTGATCCAGCAAGTCACGCTCACAATCTTTATGTCAACGCCTTGGCACAAATGGGTCTTCCAGGATTCTTAGCGCTCATCGGGATGCTCCTTGCCACTGGAAGGACAATATGGAAACAAAAAGATAAACTGATCTTCTATTCGGCCGGAGGATGCTGGTTCGTGGTCGTAGTTGTCGGATTAAGTAATACGACTTTCCACCATGAAATGAGCATGCTTTTCTTTTTGATGATGGGGCTCGCTTTGACAAATCAGTGTATCTACGATGAAAAAAATAAAAGACTTGAATCCAACAACTAAATTTTCTCTAATCGGTTCGTATCGCGAGCGTAGCTCAGCCCGGTAGAGCTCCACCTTGCCAAGGTGGCCGTCGTGGGTTCGAATCCCATCGCTCGCTCCAATTTTTGATTGGTTCAATATTTTTTGATTTTCTATATGAATACACGCGTCCGTTTTGCGCCAAGCCCGAC
>CAYVFJ010000005.1:0-3172 GCA_964450905.1 uncultured Verrucomicrobiota bacterium | reverse complement strand
AAATTCTTATCATAGGTTTACTCTACTATTTCATTTTATTTCTCTCGAACCTTTTCCATTTAGGATCGCTGCTCCTTCTATTTAAAATTTTAAATGAAAAATATCTGGAAGAACTTTCCGCTCTTTGGGCGACTGCCATTTATAGTTGTTTTTTTACGAGCTTTCAGTTTTGCACAGCCATGTTTGTTCATCAGCAAGAAGGGTTGTTGGTGATCATGGGAATGATTTGGTTGGGACAAAAATGTCTCAAGACTTCCTCGCGTAAGAAACGGATTTTCTTGGGAATAGGAATCGTGTTTTTAATTTTAATTGGATCCGCTGTAGGACCCGATGTCTGGGTAGTTGTCGCAACCGCGATCCCATGCTTTTTTGCATGGTCCATTCAGCAATTTGCGAAAAAAGAGATCCGTTCGATGGTCACGCTCTCTTTCATCGTCGTTTATGGAATCGTTTTGGTTCTCTTGAGACATTTTTTTGACAGCATTATCACGTCGATGGCGCTCATGGTAAGAGGAATTGATTTGGGCATGCAAAGAGACGGATTTGTTGGAGATTTGCAGTTTCTGGATTGGGAACTATTTTATTGGTTTTATTCGTGGGTCGGATTTGTGGTGATTGGATTGGTTCTGTTTGCTTTGGCGAAAAAAAGGTTTTTTGAATTTTCGTTGTTCTTTGTTCCAGCAGTCTTTGCTGTCTGTTACGCAGTGAGATTTCTTTTTATCATGGAAATAGCAATCGCTTTTCTCATCGGTTGGACTCTTCTGGAATGGGGAAGATATCGACCCATCTTTCGAAACGCTTTTGGAACCATCTTCATCAGTCTTTTTCTTTTCTTACAGGTTCATCATGGTTTTATCTGTTTTGTGCCTTCAACTCTGGTCACCGTTCTGTCCCATATTCGTCATGATTCAACATCAGATAAGAAAGTGCTTTGTAACTCTACCTACGGCTTTCCTGTCAAAGTCATCAGCGGCGCGCAGCCTGTTTCAGATGTACATCACTTGGATGATGACGAAAAATTCATGAAATTACTTGTGTTACCTGTAAAAAAAGCGGTCGCGGAATTAAAGAAAAGAGGCATTACGCATGTTCTACTGACAAGCCACGATTTTCGAACCACAGAATTTTCACGAGGACACAAAAATGAAAGTGGAATTTATTCTTCAGGCAGTCTTGGGCGTTATCTTTCGCGACTTTCAGATTCGGATTTAAAGATCTCGCTTGTCTATCAGGCTTTTACACCCCTGTTTCAAACTTATCCAGATCCTGAGATGACTTTAATGAGCGCCTGTATCGATCCATCCACACGCCTTCAAATCGTTCTCTACAAGTTGAAATAATTATTTGCGATAAAAAAACACATCACATTCTAAGATATGATTTTTAACATGCGTTGGATAGGGATATAAGCTTGACGACGGATTTCTTCATCCAAAATGATTTCTGGACTTAAAGTTTCTAGCGCTTGATGAACTTTCTCTAGAGTGTTCATCTTCATAAATCCACAATCATTGCATGCGCACATTTTGCTAGGGCCTGGAATAAATGTTTTGCCTGGGACTTCTTTCTGAAGGCGATGTAACATCCCAGATTCTGTGACAATAATGAAAGTATCCGAAAGATGATCCTGACAAAATTTTACCATTCCTTCTGTGGAGCTAATGTAATCCGCAAGTAAACGAACGGAACGAACACATTCAGGATGGGCAACAATGGGCGCGATTGGATATTTCAAGCGCAAGCGTTGAATGCTTTCGCTCGTAAAAATCATATGGGTATGGCATGCTCCATGCCAGAGATTCATTTTCCGACCCGTCTTTTCCATGGCCCATTGTCCGAGATTCTCATCTGGCAGGAAAAGGACTGGCCGATCCTTGGGAGCTTGCTCAACAATTTTAACTGCGTTGCCGCTTGTGCAAACGATATCTGCCAAAGCTTTGACAGCCGCTGTGCAATTGATATACGCGATGATATAAGTGTCAGGATTTTTTTCTATGTATTGGGTGACTTCTTCAGCATCGCAACTATCGGCAAGAGAACAACCGGCATTCAAATCTGGAATAAGAACTCTTTTGGTTGGATTGACAATTTTGGCTGTCTCGGCCATGAAGTGAACTCCGCAGAAGAGGATCACGTCAGCGGAGGTTTTTGCGGCTTGACAAGAAAGTCCAAGAGAATCGCCTACATAATCTGCCACATCCTGAATTTCCGGAGTTTGATAGTTATGCGCTAGGATGATTGCGTGATGTTCTTCTTTAAGATCTAAAATACGCCTTTGCAAGCGAGTGGTTAGTTCAGGCGGACGAGCAGGGCGCACTTCCAGGCAGTCCAGCGAGGCGGCTCCTAGTCGATTGATTTCAGGCAGAGCAATAGTAAGCGTTTCCATAGAGAAACATACATCACAACCAAAATCTCTGCCTAAAGTCAATCGCTCATCATTCTCATCATTTTTATCATTCTTACCCAAATATCTTTTGATGGCTTTTAGCTCTCTATTGTGATTGTCTCATTTGGTGAAATGATTTTAAGAGCTTCGTCACTTCAAAAAATTGATGAGTCAGCAAATTAAAGTGGGTGTTGTAGGGGTAGGTCATCTTGGCAAGGAACATGCCCGGATTTATTCGCAACTGACGAATTGTCAACTGGTCGGAATCATGGATACCAATCCAAAGGTTGCAGAAACCATCAGTCGCAAACTGAAATGTCAGAGTTTTTTTTCTTTAGAATCATTGGTATCACAGGTCGATGTGGTGAGCGTGGTGGTGCCCACATCCGGGCATTATGAAGTGGCCCGGTTCTTTCTTGAGCATGGGAAAGATGTTTTCATTGAAAAACCTATCACTGAAACAACTGCACAAGCAGAGGAACTGGTTCATTTAGCTCAGAAAAATAAATGTTTAATTCAAGTGGGACATGTCGAAAGATTTAATCCTGTGCTTTCTTATCTAGAAAAAAATCTTACTCAACCAAAATTTATCGAAGCCCATCGGCTTTCGTCCTATCCCGGACGTGGCACAGACGTGAGTGTGATTCTTGATTTAATGATTCATGATCTGGATGTGATTTTGCATTTAGTGCAATCTCCTTTGGTTTCATTCGATGCGGTAGGAGTTTCAGTGCTTAGCTCAAGTGAAGATATCGCCAATGTTCGTCTGAAATTTGAAAATCGATG
>CAYVFJ010000004.1:0-3038 GCA_964450905.1 uncultured Verrucomicrobiota bacterium | reverse complement strand
GAAACGCTAGAGGCGGTAAAGGTCTTTGTTATCATCACCATTCCTACCGATCCTACGAAAATGACGGCCAATCTTTTAGCGCCTCTGGTGATCAATCTCAGGGAGCGTTTGGCAAAACAGGTTATTCTGCATGCCTCTGAGTACCCCATCCGCCGATCTGTTTACAGCGATCTACAGCAGTTCTGTGTGGCGACTCAAAAATCTTTATTTCCTCAATGTGAATCACCGGTCTATCAAACCATTCGGATTAGCGAGGAATTTACTCGCCAGGGTACCGCAAACGTTTGAGGGAATGTAAAATGCGATCATGCACAACGTTGAAATATTTCATTAACGCCAAATGAAAAACGCTAAAAGCTAAGCGCTAAATCTTACATGAAGGATTTCTTGTTTAGGATTTAGCATTTTTCCTTTTGCATCATTGAAACATGTCTGCATTTGAAATGAGGGATGATTCATAGCTAGGCAGGAGCTGTGAATGTCTAACCTCTAGACACTTTCTTTGAGTTAAACACTTTTCACGATCTTTTTAAGCCTAAATCGTCGGTATCCTCGTTGCATATGCCTTAGGCATGCATACCTACAGGTTTAAATTTCTTGTCCTTGTTTTGTGTATCTCTTTTTCTGGTGCAGGATTCGCGCAAAGAACTAAACGTCGAAATCTAACCATCAGAGATGCCGCACGCGTCGCAGTGGTCATTCCCAATCATTGGAAAAGATCTCCAAAACGCGAGTCTCGTCGCGAGACAGCTTCGTATCCGTGGAGCGGATTTCGGGTTACAAGATCGGAAACCGATCGATCCGTCTGCGACGCTAGCCGAAGTTCCTGCCATTCAAGTTGTGGCGGGCACGGGGAATGCCACAAGATTTGTCACCGCGAGTTTGTTTCCTGCATTAACGGCCCACAAACAAACTAAATTCTGTCGCGTTTCATGTTTTTCGCGACAGAATTTATCCTGAGTGAAGCCGAAGGATCTACTCATTTCCGAGAAGAACGGTGACTTTTGGCGATTCTAAGCCTGTCGTAAATTTCCATAATTCTCTGGATGTATTTTTGAGTTTCCGGAAAGGGGGGAACTCCTTGATGGCGTTCTACGGCCTTGGTTCCCGCGTTGTAAGCTGCCAATGCTAACCGCAAGTTTCCTCGATATCGGTTGATCAATTTTCTTAAACACTCACAGGCTCCCATTAGATTATCAAGCGCATGATAGGGAACTTGCACATCACACTGATCGGCCGTGGTTGGCATGACTTGCATCAGACCCATCGCACCCTTGTGGGAAGTTGCGTGTGGCGAGAAATTTGATTCCACTTTTACAATCGCCTCGACAAATTTGGGATCTAGAGAAGATCGGGTCGCTGCATCGTGGATTTTTTGGAGTAAACCTAGAGTTGGGCTAGCGATCGCGCTTATTTGAAAAAGGCCCAAAATCAGAACTTCTACAAGTCGCATCATTAGATATTATAACTCACGCGGCCATTCGAGAAGGGCGTTTATTACGGGAGAAGTAATAGTTGGAAGCCCGTTTCATAGCGCCTGAGAGAGGAACGCCGTTAAGCGCAATACCAATGGGGGATTTCGTATAGACCTTGCATGCTTGGATAGCTTCCAAAATCTCTCTCGGGCGACTTTGATAAAGACGCGCTATCATTACGATCAGATCGGCGACCCCGGTCCACTGATAGGAGAGATTGGTCGCAAAAAGAGGGGGGGTATCGATGTAAATGATATCGAACTCTTTGCGCCAATGTTCAAGCATCCGTTTGACGGGGTCCAGATAATTTGGAGACGCCGAAGGTTCAACCGTTCCACCGCGCGGGACAAAATGAATTCCCTCGTGGATGGTCTTTACAACAAGCGACTGGCTTAAAGTGGGCCGGGACGAAGGTTCCAGTAGGCTCTTGATTCCAGGCGAAGCATCCTCTTTAAGACCAAAAAAAGCGGTGGGTTTTTGAGTCAGTAAATCTCCATCAATAAAGAGAGTTTTGCGATTCTGAGCTTGAGAGGCCAGTACCAAAAGTTGGGTCGCGGTGCTTTTGCCTTCGCGGGAGTGAGCACTACACGTAGCAATGACCGGGCATCGGATATCCTTTGTTTCGCGCAAAATTCGATAATTGATGATCTTCAAGTATTCAAAGGCCGTGGATGGGATCTCTTCAAACGTCCCGTCTTCTGGTTGCCGCAACTGTGGGATCTTTCCTAGTATGGGGAGGTTCAATCGCGTCAGTTCGTTCTCGCTATCCAAGCGCGGGAAAAGAAGCAGTAAGGCCAATACCGTCACTGCCCAACAGAAAAAAGTGAGAGAAAGTCCTGAGAAAAGATAATTTTTTAGAATCGGTGAAATGGGATTCGAATTTCGGGAAGGTTCTGCCAGACGAAATATTTCGGAATTTCCGGCTGCCAATTCAAGGTCTGTCTCCTGCGATTTCATGTAGAGATCATTTAGGACTTTTCGTTTTTGTACAAGATCGGCTTGTAATCTTTCATATTCGATTTGTTGAGAGCGATTTTCGCGCTGCTTTTCCATGAGATCGGTGATCTGTCGTTCCAGGTCCTTTTGTCGGACGACACCGGTGCGATATTCGATCTCGAGCATTGCAACTTTCTCTGTTAACTCCTTTGTCTCAAAGGGGGAATTTTCAAATGAAGCTAAAACCCGGTCATTCACCTGTGCCAGATCGTTGGAGGCTCGGCGAATTTCGGATCTTAGAATTTCGATTCGTTCTTCTTTATCTTCTTCTTGCGACCGGTGCATCAGATGCAGTTGGTATTGAAGTTCGGCCAATTGAGCTGTGAGTTGTTCCACGGAGGTTTTTTGAATGGAATGTTCTCCTCGTTTTGCCCAAGGAGCTTGCGAAAGATATTGCTTCATCTCGCGGTTTGTTGAGAGTGAATCTTTCAGATTATTGAGCGTGCTTTGCACCTTCTGTATTAGTTGTCCATCACCGTTTTCGATTAAAAAGCTGATGAATTCGCTATTTTTTATCTGAAAATCTATCAAAGCCTGTTCTCGCTCTTTGACTTGTCGAGAAAAGTT
>CAYVFJ010000003.1:0-6019 GCA_964450905.1 uncultured Verrucomicrobiota bacterium | reverse complement strand
CAATTCTTAGTCAACCAAATTCCATCATGGACAAAGGAGGATGTTTTTCAGTAGAATCACCGACGATTGAAAAAGAAAAAGATCGCTGTGTTGGTTCTTAACGGGCCAAACCTCAATATGCTTGGAGAACGCGAGCCGTCTGTTTACGGACGCGAAACCTTGGCTGACATTGAAATGAAGATCCATCAAAGATCTCGTGAACTTGGAATTCAGGTAGAATGTATCCAATCCAATCACGAAGGTGATTTAGTGGATGATATTCAGCAGGCTAAAAAAGATAAGGACGCGATCATCTTGAATGCCGGGGGCTATACCCATACCAGTGTGGCATTAAGAGACGCCATCCTTTCCACTGGTGTGCCAACCATCGAAGTTCATTTAACCAATATTTATTCACGAGAAACTTTTCGACATCGGTCAATTATTTCTCCAGTATGTGTGGGACAAATTTGTGGCTTTGGAAGTATCGGATATTTATTAGCGTTGGAAGCTGTTCAAAAATATATTGTTGCTAAAAAATCATCATGAGGAAAATTTATGGAACTTAAAGAAATCAAATGGATCATCGATTTGATGACCAAAAATGGTTTGACAGAATTCGAACTAGAAAAAGATAATGTAAAAATCCGTCTTCGACGTGGACCGGATGGGATCTCTCAAACCTCTCCCTCTCTTCCTCTCGGAAATGGCGGGAATGGCACATCCACACTATCTTCCTCACAATCACTGTCAGTTGCATCAGCCCCTCTCATTGAACATAAAGAAATTAGATCTCCCATGGTAGGCACTTTCTATCGTTTTCCATCCCCAGAAGCGGCTCCCTATGTTGAAATTGGACAAACGGTGACTGAAGAAACTGTGGTATGCATTATCGAAGCCATGAAGGTGATGAACGAAATTAAAGCTGAGGTGCGCGGAATCATCACAGAAGCTCTTGTTGAAAATGCAAAGCCGGTTGAATTTGGGAAGCCTCTTTTTAGAGTCAAAGCGGTTTAGTTTTCTTCGATTACTTCCATGTTTGACAAGGTATTGATTGCTAATCGAGGAGAAATCGCGCTACGGGTGATTCGTGCTTGCAAAGAATTAGGCATTCGAACGTTGGCTGTCTATTCCGAAGTAGACGTCGATTCGCTTCATGTTCAATTAGCCGACGAAGCCATCTGTATCGGTAAAGCGCCGTCTACTGAAAGTTATCTCAAAATTGATCGTATTATTTCTGCAGCGGAAATTGGCGACGTGGATGCCATCCATCCAGGTTATGGTTTTTTGGCTGAGAACGCGCACTTTGCTGATATTTGTGAAAATTGTAATATCAAATTTATTGGGCCTTCAGCAAACGCGATTCGGTCTATGGGAGATAAAGCTAAGGCTCGTGAATCAGCGCGCAAAGTGGGTGTGCCCATCGTTCCCGGAAGCGAAGGTCTTGTGGATAACGAACAGGAAGCTCTGCGGGTGGCAAAGAAATTAGGGTATCCTGTGATGATCAAGGCCGTGGCTGGAGGCGGTGGACGCGGGATGCGCGCGGCGCATAATGATGTAAGCCTGGTGAAAGGATTTTACACCGCGAAAACAGAAGCGGAAAGAGCCTTTAACAATTCTTCTATCTACATCGAAAAATTAATTGAAAATCCTCATCATATCGAAATTCAAATTCTGGGAGATCTTCACGGCAATATCGTCCATCTCGGAGAACGCGAGTGTAGCATTCAAAGAAGACATCAGAAACTGATCGAAGAATGTCCCTCTCCCTTCGTCCATGCTGCCTTACGCAAAAAGATGGGGAAAGCCGCCCTTCGTTTGGCTGAGTCCGTAAAGTATTCTAATGCTGGAACCATTGAGTTTCTTGTCGATAACCGTGAAAATTTTTATTTCTTAGAAATGAATACACGGATTCAGGTGGAACATCCTGTGACCGAAGAGGTTTACGGCGTGGATCTTGTCAAACTACAAATCCAGATTGCAAATGGAGAAAAACTTCCATTTAAACAAGGAGATCTCATCCCAAGAGGCGCTGCCATTGAGTGTCGTATTAATGCAGAGGATCCTGCCAATCATTTCATGCCTTCTCCCGGAAGAATCGATCTCTTTTATACTCCTGGCGGAAAAGGTGTGCGCGTTGATTCTCATGCTTATAGTGGTTATTCGATCCCACCCAATTATGATTCACTGATTGCAAAAATTATTGCCTACGGAAAAGATCGCACAGAAGCATTAACCCGAATGAGCCGTTCTCTTGATGAATGTATTATCAAAGGAATTAAAACAACTGTTCCTCTTCAAAAAATAGTTCTTCGAGATCCCAATTTTAGACGTGGACGTTATAATCTCGACTTTCTGGACACGATGATGGGAACCAAAAGTTCCAAAGAAGAAATAGAATAAACTTAACCAAACCAAATAAAAGTGTTGGCTTGTTTCATGGATATCACTAAAAGATACTTTTTATGATGAATAAAAAACGATTGGCCGTATTAACAGGCGGTGGCGACTGTCCTGGATTGAATCCTGTTATCCGCGCGATTACACGCCGGGGAATGCAAGATGGATATGAGATTATTGGCATACGAAATGGATGGAAAGGCATGATTGAAAAAGAGTTCGTTACCTTGGATCGCGCCGCGATCGCGGGGATTATTCATCGAGGAGGAACGATTATTGGCACTTCACGCACCAATCCAAGAAAAATGGAAGGCGCTGTGGAACGGATTTTTAAAAATTTTAAAGATCTCAACTTGGATGTCCTCATTACCATCGGTGGAGATGATACCTTGGGTGTAGCCTTTGATTTATATCAAAAGGGGTTGCCTGCTATCGGCGTTCCTAAAACCATCGATAATGATTTACCTGAAACCGACTGTACTTTTGGTTTTGACACAGCAGTCAATATTGCCATGGAAGCCATCGACCGTCTTCACAGCACCGCAGAATCGCATCATCGAGTTCTGGTGGTTGAATTGATGGGACGTCATGCCGGATGGATTACCATTAGCGCCGGATTAGCAGGAGGCGCGGATTATATTTTAATCCCAGAATTTCCAGTTTCAATGGATGAAATTGCTGAAACAATCAAAAAACGTCATTCCACAGGCCGAACATTTAGCATTATTGCGGTTGCCGAAGGATTTAAACTGGAAGGAATCGATATTACTCAATCTCAAGAGAAAGATGCGTTTGGCAATGTCCGCCTCGGCGGTGTAGGTGAAGTGGTTGCTCGCGAGCTTGAAAAGCGAACCCAATATGAAACGCGTTCAGTCGTTTTAGGGCATGTCCAGAGAGGAGGCGCCCCCACCGCTTTTGATCGCATCCTGGGTACACGTCTGGGACTCAAAGCGGTTGAGTTAGCTCGAACAGGGCAATACGGAAAAATGGTAGCTCTTCGAGGAACACAAATCGTCGCAGTCGACTTACAAGCAGTCACCAAGAGCAAATTAGTGCCCAAGGAATACTACGAAGATGCAAAAGTCTTTTTTGGTTAAAATTTGTTCCAAGAACACATAACGTTTCATAGCAAAGAATATCTGCATGGATTAGGTATTCCCGTCCATCCCTCGCTCTGAAGTTGGACTTTAATAACCCATTTCCTCCCATGTCTCGCCAAGCTGTTCTTCTTGTTAATCTCGGTTCACCGGATTCGCCGGATGTTCCGGATGTGCGACGGTATTTAAAAGAATTTCTCTCGGATCCACGAGTGATGGATGCGCCATGGCCTATTCGACAGTTTGTCCTTCATACCACGATTCTCCCAACGCGCCCTAGAAATACAGCCGAAGCTTATCGAAAAATTTGGACTAACAAAGGTTCTCCCTTGGTTGTGATCAGTCAACGAGTTCAATCTTTGCTTCAGGAGAAAGTGGATTTACCTGTGGAATTGGCGATGCGTTATGGAAAGCCATCTATTCCAGATGTTCTCCAACAAATGATCGATCAAAAGATAGATGAAATTCTGCTGATTCCACTTTATCCACACTACGCCATGTCAAGTTATGAAACGGCGGTGGTCAAAGTGCGTGAAGGATTGGCAAAAAAAGGATCGCACGTTCGACTCAAAGTTTTACCACCCTTTTATCAGGAGCCTGATTATCTCCAGGCGTTGGTTGCAAGCGCTGAAAAAGATTTACGGAAAGAGTATGATCATTTGTTGATTAGCTTTCATGGGTTACCCGAACGACATCTTAAACTTTCGGATCCATCTAAAGCTCATTGTTTAATCCAAGAAAATTGCTGTTCAACCCCTCATCCTGCCCATGAATTTTGTTATCGATCGCAAGTTCTCAGGACAGCAGAGGAATTTGCTCAATTGGCCGGAATACCAAAAGAGAGATATTCTGTTTCCTTTCAATCCAGATTAGCGAGAGATATTTGGCTTCGGCCTTATACAGATCATGTCTTAGCTCAGTTGCCTTCACAAGGGATCAAGAGATTGCTCATCATGGCGCCTGCTTTTGTTTCCGATTGTTTGGAAACATTGGAAGAGCTTGGAATCCGAGGTCGAGAAACCTTTTTAGATGCAGGAGGGAAGGAATATACTCTGATTCCATGTTTAAATGATCACCCTCAATGGATCGAAACTTTAAGAAAATATGTGATGAAGGAAGTTTTAAATTTTTAGTTCTTAATTTTTAGTTTTCTGTAAAATAGGATATCTTTTTTTACTTTATAACTAAAAATTGAAAACTAAAAATTCCATAATCTAATCCCCCTTCTCAATCTCCCATCCTCCACCTAAAGCTTTCATTAAAAGAACACTGTAAGTGAGTCTTTGCCCCAAAATTTGGATGGCTGCGCGTTCGGTTTGATGTTGAGTGTGTTCGGCTTCGATGACTTCCAGATAGTTCACAAGCCCTTCCCTGTATCGTAAGTTTACAAGATCCGTGGTTTCTTGAGATACCGTTACAGCGCGTGATTGAGATTCTGCTTGTTCCGCAGTAAGTCGTAAATGAACAAGCGTGTCTTCTACTTCACGAAATGCAGTTAAAATCTTTTGTCGATATTGAGCCAACGCGCTTTCATAACGCGCTTTTGTGGCTTCAAGATTCGCTCTGTTTCTGCCTCCTTCGAAAATAGGAATGGAAATACTAGGGCCCAACGACCAAATCCGACTTTCCCAATCAAAGAGAGAGCTGAGTTCAGCACTCTCATAACCCGCGCTACCCGTCAGACGAATCGCAGGAAAAAAAGCAGCTTTTGCCACTCCAATCCTGGCCGAAGCGGCAGCCAATAAACGTTCTGTCTCTAAAATATCAGGACGCCGTTCAAGCAGATCAGATGGGAGTCCAGGAGGAATTTGTGGCGGTAAAAGGTCGAGTGGATTTGTGGCTAACAAAAATTCCGAAGGAGATTTGCCGCAAAGAATAGCCAGCGCATGTTCAAGTTCAGATCGTCTTTGAATAAGATCCAATCGTTCCACTTTAATCCGAGAAAGTTCAATTTCTTTTTGGGATATCCCTAGAGAATTTTCAAGACCAGCTTCAAATCGGGTTTGAACAATTTCCAACGCTTCTTCATACAAATGAACGGCACGTTCTAATACCACTTTTTCCGCGTCAATTGATCGTAACAAAAAATAATTTTGCGCAACATCCGCGGTCAGCGTCAAATAAACGGTTCGATAAACAGCCAGTTGAGCTTGGGCTTCAGCGCTCGTGGCTTCAAAAGAACGTCGTACACGTCCCCAGATATCCACTTCATAACTCAGATCAAAAGGAGCTTTAAAAGTATTCGCCGTGAAACTATGTTGAGGGAAAGGAATTGGGTTGGGACGATGAGGAGAGGATTTGGAACGAATGGCGGAGGGATCCGCGGCGAGATTTGGATAAAAATCAGCTTCGCTGATACGCGCAATGGCTCGCGCTTCTTCGACACGCGAAGCGGCCTTCTTCAGTTCTTGATTGGCTTCAACGACTTGTTTTTCGAGATCATCGAGGGTGGTATCGCCAAATACTTTCCACCATTCGTTTAGATTTTCATAAGGTTGAGAAGAAGTTTCTTTCCAGTTTAAAGGAATACTTGCAGATGGACG
>CAYVFJ010000002.1:0-3976 GCA_964450905.1 uncultured Verrucomicrobiota bacterium | reverse complement strand
CAAGCTTCAAGCATCAAATATCATTCAGAACTCAAAACACTGTGCTTTCTCGTCCTTCTTTGTTTTGTTCTTTTATCGTCTTCCTATGCCTACGATGTGGATGTCATCAAGCCTGGCGACACGATTTCCGTTCGACTGCCAGTGCTCGACGGCGCCTTAGGCGCTGAAGCAACAAAAATCCTGACGAACGATCTGGAACTCAGCGGCTGGTTCAAAGTGGTTTCAAAAGGGGGTGATTATCTCATTCAAGGAACGGCTTCAGCTTCTTCTGTTCAATGTAAAATCCTTAAAGGAAATGGGGATTCTGTAGCCAGTCCGAACGGCAAAGGAGATTTACGACGTGTGGTTCACCAAATCTCAGACGAAATCGTCACTCAACTTACAGGCAAAAAGGGCATTGCCCAAACTCGAATCGCGTTCATTTCCGATAAGTCGGGTAAAAAAGAACTTTATGCCATGGATTACGATGGATTTAATGTCGTTCGTATGACCCAAGATAAATCTTTAGTTCTTTCGCCTAACTTTAATCGGCAAGGAGATAAAATTGCTTATACTTCTTATCGTTCGGCTTATCCCGATGTTTATGTGACTGGATTTCCTTCAGGAAATTTTCAGGCAGTCTCTCGTTCCCCAGGCTTAAATTCTGGCGCCGCCTTTTCTCCCGACGGATCCCATTTGGCGCTGACCTTAAGCAAAGACGGCAACCCAGAGTTATACACCATGTCCGCAAGTGGCGGCGGCTTAAAACGATTAACCCGAACCAAGGGTGGCGAATCTTCTCCCAGTTGGTCGTCGGATGGCAGTCAGATTGTTTATAGTTCCGATGATGGCGGTCGGCCTCAGCTTTATCTTGTTTCAAGTTCAGGAGGCGCTTCAACTAAACTCACTTCATCTCCACCTTACAACACGGAACCAGATTGGTCTGCTGAATCTGGTCTGATCGCTTATAACTCCATGTCTGGCGGACAATGGGCCATCAGCATCATCGATCCTCATGGAGGTCGAGGTAAAATCATCTACTCAGATGGCAGTTGCGAAGATCCTTCCTGGGCGCCAGACGGCCGGCATCTTGTGTTTTCTCGTGCTGCGGGCGGAAAATCCGGACTGTATATGCTTGACACCACGACAAAAGAAGCTATCCAATTATCTAAGAACTTTGGTAATTGCACCCAACCCTCATGGTCAGGACATTAAAAAATAATCATCTTATGAAATTTCAGAATTGGATCAAAATACTTTGTTTAGCCACTCTTTCAATAATTCTCATCACTGGCTGCGAAAGCCCCACCCCCAAACCACTCACAGGCGATGGGGATGTTAGCATCGAAGATTTGGATGCACAGGGAGAAATGGAAACTCAACGGGAAGGCGACATGGGAGTGAAGGAACAAGAACGGATTTCAACAAAAAATGGCGTTGAATACGGAAAATGGGAAGCGATCCATTTTGATTATGATAGCGCGACCATCCACGAGTCTGATCGTCATCTCCTTGGGGAAATTGCTCAATGGACAAAAGATAATCCAGATAAAAAACTGATGACAACGGGACATTGTGATGAGCGCGGAACTCTCGAATACAATCTTGCTCTTGGGCAACGACGGGCTTCTGCCACAAGAAATTATTTGGTGAAGCTAGGTGTTCCCGCAAGCAGAATAGGCACCCTCAGTTATGGTGAAGAACAACCAGTCGATTCTAGTCACAACGAATCGGCATGGGCTAAAAATCGTCGCGCAGAACTTGGAATTATCGAATGATTATTTCTCCTCTATTGGCATGGGGAATTCCCTCGGGAGGGGAACTCATTTTTATTTTTGCGATTATTCTCCTTATTTTTGGAGGCAAAAAACTGCCAGAACTTGCGCGCGCCTTAGGATTGGCGAAAAAGGAATTTCATAAAGCCACCAAAGAAGCTTCTGATGAATGGGAAAAAATCAAAGAAACACCCCCCGAAAAACCTTTTCCACCTTCTACGAGTTCCCCTTCCAATTCTCATCAAAACGGCGATTCCTCAAAAAAGGTGTAAGGAGCTGCGCAAAAATTAATTCACATTTTGCCGTAGGAGATTTTGCCAGATATTGACAACTTAAACTACAGATTGCCTCTTGACGCACAACAAATAGTAGGCTATCTGTCATGCATGAAGATGATTCCGTCTCGCCAGTTGGCAGCCAGTCCAGGAAAAGTTTGGGACATTCTAAGAAGGGACGGCTCCGTTGTGATTACCAAAGACGGTAGGCCACGTGGAATTTTTCTTTCGACAAGTGAAGAAACGCTTTTGGAAGATGTGCAAGATCACATACGAATTCGCGCTCAAAGGGCTGCCAGTGAGATTCGACGAGAAGCCTCTAAAAGAGGGTTGGATAAGATGACAATAGAAGAAATCGATGCAGAAATTGCAGCCTCTCGTCATAAACGACATTTTCGTCACGCCGCATGACACCTCCAAGTTGGGTTCTTGATACGAATGTGATTGTATCCGGTTTACTTGTCGCGGGCGGATTTTCAGGTCGACTCATAGACGCGATTCTCGGAGGGTTACTCCGTATGACTTACGATGATCGCATCGAATTTGAATATCGTGAAGTTCTATCACGTCCTCACTTTAGTATTTCTCCCGCTCGTCGTGAAGCATTTCTGGATGAATTAAAAAATCAAGATTTTGTTACTGCAATGCTGTGGACAGGAAAATATCCTTCAGACATGGATGATCTGCCCTTTTTGGAAGTTGCTCTTGAAGCCACAGACCAACGACTTGTTACCGGCAATATCAAACACTATCCCTATTCATGTCGACAGACAGTTGAGATATTAACCCCACGCGAAGCATGGACTTTGTTAGTTGCTTAATCCAAAGAAGCATTCAGATATCAGAAGCCAGAATATTCTCTATCAATCACTTTCATCAAAACATACGCTGAACAACGATTCACTCGCAAGATAAGACTCATCAAATATTCATATCTCATGGAAGTTGCTGGCGTCTAAGCTTCTGAATTATTACTCCTCTTTTTAGACAAGTCTGGGCTGTAAACAACCGACTTGATAAGGAGCTGCGCAAAAATTAATTCACATTTTGCTGTAGGAGATTTTGCTGTCTGGCGAGGCGCGACCGACGAGCATATCCCCTGTGGATCTGTAAGAGATGGGTGAATTGTTACAAAAAAATAAACGGAATGTTTTTTACTACATATCCTCAACGTTCATAAATCATAGCGTCCTTAGTAAAATCATTTATTTCGTTAGCTCTTTTATTCGGAAATATTTCTGCTTTCAATTTGCGATCTTCAATCAATTGAAAAAGGCATACGCCTTGAACCGCATGGCTCATACCCTCAAAAGGTTTGCCTAACGAAGAAATTCTTTGATGAACGAGTTCATATTTAATCAACCCATCTTTTTTGCTGATTTGAGACGGATCTGGAGCATTTCCTTTTACCCAAAACTGAGAAGGTTTACCTTGATAATCTCCTAAGGAAACAACGATTTTATCTGCCTCAATACAGTGGTAGGCAATGGTCAAATGTCCTATCCAATAGTCCAATCGTCGATTGGCGCCCGCATATCCACCAGAATTTTCTTTGTACCAATTACCAACCATCCGTCCGTCGATATCATAATCAATCTTGCCGCCACGCGGCTCCGCAGTTCTCGGATTAAGAGCTAGAAATTGGCTTTTGATCGGTTCATCCATGTAATCAAAAGGATCGGCTACATAAATTTTCCAAGGATCGCGATTCATAAATTGCGAGGGACAAACAAAACCTTTCAATGGCCTTTCTGTGTTTACGATCATAAAATCGAGACCATGTTCGCCTCCTGTTTTCCCAATCACTTGTCCTGCTTTGACAGGTATCCGGACTTTCACTGGAGGGCCTGCTGAAGGGATTCCTCCGATTTCATCAAGAATTTTTTGATCGAGCTGTTCGATTAAAGCCATCCATGTCCAAAAAGTTTCTGAATGTTGAATCACCAA
>CAYVFJ010000001.1:0-2642 GCA_964450905.1 uncultured Verrucomicrobiota bacterium | reverse complement strand
CGAATTGAGCTGAAATGTCTGAAGGGCATCTTCACCGTCACATGCTTCAATCACGGTGTAACCAAGCCGCTTCAACATTTCTTCCATCATCTCACGAATGAGGGTATCATCGTCCACCAAAAGAATGGTCTCAGTTCCAGTCGACAATCCAGCCAAGATATTTTTCTCTTCATTCAAGGTATCTCCTTTTTTGATTGCTAAACTAAAGTAAAACGTAGTGCATTCATAGATTCATTTGTCCACGGACTGTGAACGATGTCCTTCCTACCAACTGGACAACCTAATCCAGTTGAAGAGGACTGTAAACAGGTTATATCCCTGATTTTCGACTTCGAAAAACCTGAGTCTTTAGTCTGATCACTGAACTCTCCACCCACATCCGCAAGCGCCATGGAACCGTCAAAGAGTATTAGTCAGGGGTGCATCTGCAAGTTGTCATACACCAGCAGTTGGTTGTAGCGGCGCTCGCTGTGGTCTTGTCAGCTACCGGATGCAAAATGAACGCAAAATGAATTGATATCTAAAAGATAAATTCTTAGACTTCAGTATTCAATGCTTTGGTAGTTTAATTTTTTAACTCTTTCGTAAAAGTAGATGAAAGTTTTAGTGGTTGATGACGATGATATCTTTCAAGAGAAACTAAGGTTCTCTCTTGAAAAACGGGGCTGCGATGTTGTTACCGCTGATAATGGTCTCGAAGCATGGAGGATTTTTGAACGCGAGCCGATCCAAATTCTTATCAGCGATTGGATGATGCCCCATCTTGATGGGCTGTCGCTCTGTCAAAAGGTGCGCCAAAAGATGGGAGCGCCCTACGCTTATTTTATCCTTCTTACCGTGCGGACGAGTACTGAGAATTATCATGAAGCGATGCAAGCAGGGGTTGATGATTTCTTGACCAAACCTTTAAGACAAGACGAACTTTTTATGCGACTGCATGTCGCTGAAAGAATTGTCAACCTTCATGGCTATCAGGATCGGCTGCATGATTTGGCATCGAAATTACTTCTAAGTGAAGAAGAGGAGAGACACCGAATCGCTGTCGGACTGCACGATTCAATTGGCCAAACATTAGCTACGTGCAAACTCAAATTTGATATTCTTCAATCTACCCTGAAAGGATCTCTGTATGATAATTCGACCTCTGAAATAAAACAGATGATCGAGGAAATGATTCATGAAGTACGGACATTAACTTTTGATCTTAGCCCGCCCATCTTGTACGAAGTAGGACTCGAGGCTGGGATCCATTGGTTAATCGATAAAAAATCAGCGCAATACGGTTTGGTGATTCACTATCAGAATCATGCCGAACTCTGTTCCCTCGATGAAAATATGAAAATTCTCCTTTTTCGAATGATTCGAGAATTGCTCGTGAATATCGCTAAACATGCAAAAGCAAAGAAGGTAAAAATCTCCACTCGACAAGAAGACCAACGGCTCGAAATTGAAATTTCTGATGATGGGATTGGGTTTGACACTCAAATTCTTTCAGATGTTCGAGCAAAAAGTGGATTCGGCCTGTTCAGTATTCGTGAACGGTTAAAGCATTTTGGCGGTGGCTTGAAAGTGCAATCCTTTCCTTGCTCAGGAACACAGATTCTGATAAAAGTGCCGTTCCCGCTTTAATGTCTGGCTAGACTGGCCAGAAAATAAAGTCTCTATGAATGTGAAGTTGTATCTCGTAGATGATCATAAAGTTTTTCGCGAAGGACTGTGCTCATTGATCTTCAAGGAACTGGATATGAAAGTCGTGGGTGAAGCAAAAGAGGGACGCACGGCGCTAAAGGAAATCCAAAATATTAAACCTCATTTGGTTTTAATGGATATCGGCATGTCGGATCTCAACGGCATTGATGCTACTCGGCAAATTCGAAAGAATCATCCAAAAGTTAAGGTGCTCATCCTTTCCATGTATTCAGACCGTCATTTTGTAGTCGGAGCTCTCCAGGCTGGAGCTTCCGGCTATCTTCTTAAAGAAAATGCATTTGAAGAATTGGTTCGGGCGATTCGAGCGATCATGGATGAACAAATTTATCTCAGTCCAGAACTTCTCAGCATGGTGGCAGCCGATTTTTATGATCGAAGTCAGACCAAACCTTCTACAATCAAAACTTTTTTATCCGCAAGGGAACGTGAGGTTTTACAACTGTTCGCGGAGGGATCGAGCACGAAAGAAATTGCTGCAAAAATTGGAGTAAGCGTTAAAACAGTAGAAACTCACCGAAAACAAATCATGGATAAACTCCATCTAAAAAGCATAGCTACCCTTACCAAATTCGCTGTTCGTGAAGGCCTGACTTCTCTTTGACGCTTTGACAGCGCCTATGTTTTTCCCTGTGTGCTCTGAGTCTCTGCAGTAAATATTTTTTACCGTAGAAATGCAGAAAACGTTGAAGTCGAAATAGGAAATGGAGAAAAAATGGGTCAAGAATGGCGCTAAGATAAGCATTTTTCCTTGTATACTCAGCACGGCCACAAAAAATGACTGTTCGACCCGTTCTGATTTACGCAGGAGAACTAGGTCTTGGTTTGGAAGGAGTTAATTTTTTTGATCATTGTATTTCGTTTGAACAACTTCTTCAAATGCCTTGAAAGTCAAGTTGCTGGCATAAAATTGCATGCCGCACAAAATAATGCCG